>DATCID010000103.1:0-21659 GCA_036507975.1 Ruminiclostridium sp. | reverse complement strand
AAAATCAAAATATTATCGAAAGGCAATGACAAAAATAGTGGAATTTGGATGAAGATTTGAGGATTCATCGTAAGAAGCAAAAGAAATTTAGATGAATTTAGCAAAAAATCTGCGTAAAAATTTCATACGCAGATTTTCGGTCTATAGATAAATTTTTCTTATGAGTGATAGATCGTTCATATCATTATACCCCCCATAGGTATTATTATCTTATTATAGTTCAACAAAATATAAATGTCAATATTTAACAACTGTAATTAGTATGCAAACCATTTTAAAATAAATATATACATATTCTTACTATTAGTAATATTATATATAAATAACAATTTTTATCAAAAGGAGGTTGAATCATGTTTACACTTACTCTCAATGAGAAAGAAATTGATCTTTTGAAAAAATCTATTAATCACTGTCTAGTTACCTGTAAAAAGGGTGGTTCTGAAACTGGCTGTACTGATTGTGCAGCTATTGAAGGAATATTGAAAAAGCTGCCATAATATTAAGCTTTTTACAATAAAAAGGGCTGTCTCAACATAGTGTTTTTTTAAAACATTATGCTAGGCAGCCTCAGTTCTTACTATTCACTGAAATAAGACATCTCATTTTGAATACCAGCTCATATGTATTAGGTACTTATATTCTCCTATTTTGTCAAATTGTTTTGAACAATGCATTGCTCAGAAAACCCCGCAGGAGGTATCCCAAGTGCTTGTATCAATCTTGCCCAGTAATTAACCTGTGCAACTGTACTTGCAAGAATTACAATCTCTCTTTCCTTGAAATTCTCTCTAAGTTCATCAATAAACTCCCTCGGAAACCCTAGTGGAGTTCTAGAAATGAGCCTTGCATATTCTATAGCTAAAACCTCTCTTTTTGAAAAAGTTGTTACCTCAGCTAAATTTAAAGTTCCCTGCAAGGCTTTTAGTTCTTCCATTGTGATACCCTGTTTTTCAAATTCAAAAGAATTCATGTCAATACAAAAAGGGCAGCATGCAGAAAAAGAAGCCTGCATTCTTATCAACTTTAATATACGTTCATCTATATCCTTATCCCTGTGGGCAACAAAAGATTCAAGTATTGCTGATCCAACAGCTGCTTTAGGATACCATGACAAAAGCTTAGCTACAAGCAAATCTTTACCTGTAACCTTTTGTGAAATCCAAATTCCTAGCTTCAAAAACAAAGGAATTTTATTTGGTGGTTTAATAAATGCTCCCATATGCCTTCTCCTTATTTGTTTCCTGATACCGTTTCATAAGGCCATCTAGTGATACCACCCAAATTGTTGATATGTGTATATCCTAATTTCGTTAATATTTTTACAGCCATTGCACTACGGTTGCCGCTCCTGCAATACACGAAAATTTCCGCGTTTTTATCCATTAACTTGATGTTTGCTTCATTTGCAAGAACGTCCACAGGAATTAGAGTACTCTTTGGTATATGTCTTTCCAGATATTCATTCCTGGTTCTAACATCCAAAAGAATTATTCCTTTTTCGGTATCCAATCTCATTTTTGCATCAGAATGATTTATTCTTACTCCGCCTGCGGTACCTAAGTTTTTTGAAATTGTCCAGAAAATAAATACAACTACCAATAAAATTGCCAATATAATATATTGATCCACTATTTATCGCCTCCAAATATGCCTTTCACTTTTAAATGCTCAATTCTATTTTGCATAAATTGCACCCATAGGGCAATACATAACGCACTTCTCACATTTTATACATTTTTCCTTGTCAATTGTTGGAGCACTAAAACCTGTTTGCTCGATTGCTCCCACAGGACATACTTTAATTGAAGGACAAGGATGGTTTTGAGGACATAATTTTTTATTTACATCAATTTGCATAAAGTACACTTCCTTTCTTTAATTAATATTAGAAATGTTATTTTTCAGAATTCTTATAAGTTAATACCTTCACTGGACAAGCCGTTGTACAATCCATGCATAGTAGGCAATGTCTAGGATCAACTGAAGCTTTTTTATTCTTCTCTACTTTAATTGCTTCCCCAGGGCAAATTCCTTCACATACCGAACAACTCAGGCAGCCACTTTTCGACTTTATAGTTCTTTTTGAAAATCTTGAGGTAATACCGAATAATACGCCCCAGGGGCATAGATAGCGGTGCCATGACCTTTCATTAATAAAAAATGCAGTAATTACTCCCATAGGTATAATAATTAGAGGAAGCGGGAATTTTCTACCCTGTGTAATGGTATAAATGGTATATCCCAATCCAACTAAAAACAAAGCAAATACAGCCATTCGGATTTTACCTATTTTCAAAACTTTTGGAACCTGTTTCCTCTGTAATCCAAGCTTTTTACTCATCCAGGCAAAGGGCTTCATCACAGTGTTTATAGGACACGCCCAGCCACAGTAAAATCTCCCAAAAAATACAGCAAATATAATTGATAAGAAAATAAAGCCCATCCACAATTGTGCTTTTCCAGTAATCATCAATACAATAAATATTAAGAGAAACAATATTTGTGATATACCTCTTGTAATTTTAATCATTTTCCCCCCTAATGCTGTATACAGTGAATGATTCATACACTTTTTAAGCTTTCCCAAAGAACTATACTCTGTACAGCAACCGCATACCCCTACAGGGTACTACTTCTAGTATAAGTACAGAGGATGTGTTTGTCAACCTGCATATCTTAATATTAGGATATTATAATATATTATTTATTAGTCTTTATCCCAAAAAGAGCGTACGAAGGACAGAAACCTATCGAAGCTGTAATGAGCGGAATTAATCCCAAAAGCCCTAAAAATCTAATATTACCATCTAATACTAACAACAAGCTCAGTAAGCCTAGTCCAATTATTACCCTTATAATCTTGTCTGTCTTTCCAATATTTTTCATACCATTACCTCCAAATTATTAATTATATATATCATATACCCCACGCGGGTATATCTAAACATTAAATTTCTTCATTTAAATTATCGACATGCTTTTATATTTCTAATCTATATAGTTGTAGATTTACGTTCTCAAATAGTAACCAAAGAACTATCAAATAATGATTACAAATCTCTTTTTCAATTATATATTGAAAAAGGATTCAGAGAATGATAAAATAAATGTAACTTGTATACACAAGTAAACATTATAGGAGGTAAAATTTTGATAATAAAAGAAAGTGGTCTGCCTTACTATCTGCAAATATATAATGAACTTCGTGGAAAAATAGTATCACAGGTGTACTTAAAAGGTCAGCTTATACCTTCTGAAAATGAACTAGCTGGTGAATTTGATGTAACACGTGCAACCATAAGAAATGCAGTTAAGAAACTTCAGGATGAAGGATTTGTATGTACTGAAAAAGGAAAAGGCTCTTATGTAAATGCACCCAAAATTGAGCAAAGTCTATTCAAGTTTTACAGTTTTGGAAGGGATTATAGTAGTTTAAACATACAGTCAGTCCTCGTTAAGATAGAAGACATTATTGACGAAGATATCCAAAAAGTACTGAATTTATCCACCCAAGACCATATCACGCAAATTACTCGAATAAGGAAGCTTGATGATACACCTGTAATAATTGAAACATCCTATATTCCAGCCAGTTTAGCACCTGATATAGAGAGCTTCGATCTGGAGAAGCTTTCAATCTATAACTTACTGGAACAGCATTATGGACTTCATATATTAAAAGCAAAGGAATATCTTGATACTTGTATTGCTGACAGCTACTGTTCAAAGCTTCTGGAAATTGATAAAGGCAAACCTGTTTTTGTTACCGAACGTATAACTTATGACACAACCGAAAGGTCCATAGAATATAGGAAGTCTATAATAAGAAGCGATAAGTTCAGATTTTCTGTTGAGTTGAAGTAATAGTATCCTCATTTGGATATCATATAAACAATGATCTAGATATAAGGTGGTTTTAATATATGATTACAACAGCAATAGAAATATTTTTCATTTCCATACTTGCAGGTTTTCTTGGCTCCTTGCTTGGTCTTGGCGGTGGGATTATTATTATCCCTACTCTCACACTTCTGCTGGGAATTGACATCAAATATGCCATTGGAGCCAGTATTGTATCTGTAATAGCAACCTCCAGCGGTTCTGCCATTGCTTATCTCAAGGAAAAAATAACAAATGTTCGGGTAGGTATGTTCTTAGAAATTGCTACTACTACTGGTGCGCTCACGGGTGCATTCATCGCTGGTTTGGTTAACACCAAATACTTATATTTAATATTTGGAATACTTTTATTGTACTCTGCTCTGAACATGTTTAAAAGAAGAAAGGAAGAGTTGCCCAAGGAGTTTGCTCCCCATCCATTGGCTAATAAGCTGAAACTATGTGGAGCATATTATGACCAGTCCCTTTCAAAAGAAGTGACCTATAACGTCACTGGAATATATGGGGGCTTTGGAATGATGTATGTAGCTGGTATCATATCAGGACTTCTTGGCATAGGAAGCGGTATTTTTAAAGTGATGGCGATGGATACTTTTATGAAACTGCCTATGAAGGTTTCGACAGCAACCAGTAATTTTATGATAGGAGTTACGGCAGCAGCCAGTGCAGGTATTTATTTAACTAGAGGATATATTGACCCAAAGATCGCAGCTCCTGTGGCATTGGGAGTCCTTTTGGGTGCAACCCTTGGAACAAAGGTTATGCAACGCCTAAGAAGTACTACCCTGCGAATGATTTTCATACCAGTGCTATTATACGTATCAATAGAGATGATAATTAAAGGGGTGTGGCTATGAGTCTACTTGAAAATAACAAAACCAGCAAGATTGGAGATACTGAAATTTTCATAAGTAAGGCTTTAAGATTCGGAGTCATTCTAAGTGCTGCAACGATAGGATTAGGTCTCCTATTACTAATTATAACGAGAAATAGCGGTTACCCTGGCAGCAGCTTTCCGACGTCACCTGTTCAAATTGTTAAAGGACTCTTTTTACTCAAACCATATGCAGTTATCCTTACTGGATTGCTTATCTTAATCCTGACTCCAGTATTTAGGGTTGGAATATCAATACTAACCTTTTTGAAGGAAAAAGACTACTTGTATGTAGCTATTACATCATTAGTTTTTATCATATTAATGATCAGCTTTTTACTTGGAAAAGGCGAATAGAATTTAAATAATTAAAATCAAAAGGAGATTTTCATGCAACCTATAACTTTCCCTGGAATGGGACTTACCTTTACTATTAATCGAGTTGCCTTTACTATTTTTGGGGTACAGATCTATTGGTACGGAATTATCATAGGATTCGGATTTATGCTAGCTATATTGCTTGCTACCAGGCAATGTAACAAATTTGATATTAAACAAAATGATATGATAGACCTTATTCTTTTTATTATCCCCTTTGCAATAATCGGTGCTAGACTTTACTACGTGATTTTTAGCTGGTCGGAATATAAAAACAACCTTATGCAAGTTTTTAATATTCGGAATGGTGGGCTTGCTATATATGGCGGAATTATTACGGCTCTAATAGTCGCATATATATTTGCAAAAAAGAGAAAAATAGGTGTTTTGAAATTAGTGGATTTTACAATACCCTATGTTGCTCTTGCCCAGTCCATTGGCAGGTGGGGTAATTTTGTTAACCAAGAGGCTCATGGTGTAGAGACAACATTACCATGGCGAATGGAGATATTTGACCCACTAAAACTGCAACGTATAGCAGTACATCCTACATTTCTTTATGAATCTTTATGGAACTTTGGGCTATTCTTGTTTTTAATATGGTTTAGGAAAAAAGAAAAACTTCAAGGTGAAGTATTTACACTTTACCTTGCTCTATATGGATTTGCCCGCTTCTTTATTGAAGGGCTCCGCACAGATAGTTTGTATTGGGGAAGTTTCAGAATTTCACAGGTGCTTGCAGGCTTGTTATTTATAGTATTCATGGCAATATTTTTTGTCAGGCGTTATAGATTTAACAATTCGGCAACTAGGTAATAATATTATTTGATACAAGCTTCTGCCTTGCTCCTTCTCCCATACCTCCAGCTATGACAATATTTACCCCAAGTGAAGCAAGGAATGTCGGAAGAATTCCATGTTGGTTTCCTTCTGTTGCAATTGCAATTTTCATAACACAGCTCTCCTTTTTTATACCTAAATTTTTCTCAATATATAAAACAGCATCTATTAAGTATTCTGAGATTACACCTGTTTAATTTACACGTCAAAATTTGAAAAATTTTCAAATAAAAACAGCGGTGAAAATAAATTCACTGCTGTTTTTTATTACTTACTATTTTTCATTTATCAGTTGCTTTTTCCTTTGGTACTCTTCTTCACTAATTTCTCCAGATGCAAGTTTATCGTTTAGTACATCTATGGCTTTTTTATCAGCATAAGGTGAGTTGTTAGTTCTATTAAAAAACTTAATTACTAATACTACAACAATAACTATGAGAACAATACAAAATAGCATCACTGGAAACATCCATAATCCCCTGTATCCATACATCATAATAATTCCTCCTTTTATTAATCCTATATTTTCAAAATCGCACTAATCTCAGCGACATTAGATTTGTTCTTATTTAACTTGTATAAATTTATAATATAATATCCTTGTGAAGAAAAGATGTAGAAATCAAGTATCTGCAAATAATTATATAATGAATTTTAGGGATACCTCATCCTTGTTCCTTAAAAATAAACCGCTGTAATTAACTAATATTATTATTTCAGTTAATTACTGAAGTATACATCTCCCTATAGAAATTGAATAACCAATACTTATTAAATGATAACGAATACTTTAGTTTTAAACTTCAAAAAAAGAGAATGCTTTAAAGGAGGCATTCTCTTTTTTTGATCACATCATTATTATGCACTTAATAATTTATCAATTGTTGCCTGATTGAAGCCTACTATTATGCTTCAATTGATCTCCTACGATATCAACTTCACAAAATCCAAATTCGTTTGCATATAGTCAAATACACTATTTTGATATATTTCTTCTCTAATACTAGGATTCGTGCTGATTGCCTTTTTCAAATTGTCTATAGCAATATCCTGCTTTTTCATTAACGCATACACTGATGCGATATTGTAATATATTTCGCCTTCGCTAATATTTTCATTAAGAGCTTTGCTGTATGCAACTATAGCTTCGTCATACTTCTTTAATTCAGTTAAAGAAGCACCAAGATAGTAATACACTTCATTGTCCTGAGGGTTTATTTCTACTGCCTTTATAAATGCATCTGCTGCATCCTCATACCTTCTTAAATCAAATAGCACAACACCCATATTGTAGTATAGTCTAAAGTTATTTGGGCTGACTTTTAGGCCATTTGTATAAGTGGTCAAAGCTTCAATCTGCCTCTGCTGTTTAGAAAATAAAATACCAAGATTGTTATATGCATCGACAAAATCAATTTTCATTAATATAGCATTCTTGTAACATTCAATAGCTCTTTCATACTCTTGTTTTTCTTCGTAAATGAGTGCAACATTAAAGAAGCAATTATAACTTTTGGGATTTAGAATAGTAGCCCTTTCGTACTCTGAAATAGCCTTGTTAAGCTCTTTGGTTTGATAGTAGCAGCTTGCAAGATTATAGTGCCCATAGTAATCGTCCTCTTTAATACTTGTGTAACAACGAAATACCTTCGCGGCTTCTAGGTATTTCTTTTGTGATATGAGCAGCTTACCAAATTCTGTATATGCCTCTGGCCTATCTGATCTAATTTTTATGCACTGCTCAAAACAGTTTTCTGCTTGACCAACACTATTCATCTCAGTAAACATTATACCCAGCAATAAACATATAGCATAATTGTTGCAGTCCTTTTCAAGAATCTCCTCATAGCATTTAACTGCTTCAAGCTTTCTGCCATTCTTTGCAAAGACTCGTCCCATTCCCTCTTTTGAACTACTAAATGAAGGATTTATTTCTAAGGATTTTTCAAAATTGTCAAGTGCAAAATCCACTTTCCCCATATTTAAGTATGTAACTCCTATATTGTAGTAAACAAGATATTCTTTAAACTCAATATTTTTAATAGTTTCTGAAAGGTTGTTTGAAGTATCTGATTTCCTGAGTTTTTCAATGAGCAGCTCATTCAACTCTAGTACCTTTCTATAATGTACTTGTGCTTCACTTAGCAGACCTTTTTTGAAGCTGATATTACCATAGTTGAAATTTAGATTTGAAGAAGTGCCAAAAAGACCAATTAAACCATTATAGATTTCGTATGCAGCATCATAATTATTTTCATTATAGCTCGCTTCTGCCTGGATTAATTTTTTCTTAATTCCTTTAAATAAATCTTCTTTTAGCAAACCAAGTTCACATACTGTTTCACTAACAAAAGCATCATTTGATATAACGCTCATAATCTCAACCGAATTTTCAATTTTCCCCTTGTTATTTCTATCGATCGTAATAAGACCCTCAAAACTACCCTTTTCCTTTACTTTTTTAATCATTGAAAGATAATCAAAGACCATAAAGCAGCAAGGAATAACGACTCCAAAGAAAAGATAAAAGCCCTCTACCATAGTATTGGTTTGAACTTCATATACTATGCATAGCAGAACTATCGTCAGAGCTGATAGTTGCAGCGTAAAAGAAATAAGAGTAAAAATACCCTTAGTCTTCATAAGTCTGTAAAAAATATAAGAGATAAGTAAAACTAATATTATCATATTGAATGTAGTTAAAAGAAACATGCAAGCACCCCCACGTATTTTTAGAATCTTTTGTAAATCAAATCTGTTCATATGATTTATATTCAAAAGCTTCATAATTTATTAAATTTTGGGAAATGAAAAGATTTGTCATTGTTGTTTTGCTTTCTGTCTATCATTCATCTGCAATTCCATCCACTGCTGTCTGGATATCAAGACCTGACGGGGTTTACTGCCCTCAAAGCGGCCAACAATATTTCTTGCTTCCATTTGGTCTATTATTCTAGCTGCTCTGGAATACCCAACTTTAAACTTTCTTTGAACAAGTGAAACAGATGCTTGTCCAGCATCAACCACCATATCAATTGCTTTATTCAACAACTCATCATTATCTCCAGCATTTTTATCATTTCCTACACTCTGATCATTTATCTTCTCAATAATATTTTCGTCATAGGATGAATATCCCTGGGTCTTAATAAATTCAACTACCCTCTCAACCTCTGTGTCTGAAACAAAAGAACCTTTTACTCTTATTGGCTTTGGCTCTCCAACCGGATAGAATAGCATATCACCTTTGCCAAGTAGCTTTTCAGCACCACCCATATCGAGTATTGTCCTAGAATCTACCTGTGACGAAACTGCAAACGATATTCTAGAAGGTATATTTGCTTTGATTACACCTGTTATTACATCAACAGACGGTCTTTGCGTCGCTACAACCAAATGCATGCCAGCTGCTCTGGCCATCTGAGCCAATCGACATATTGCGTCCTCTACATCATTTGGTGCAACCATCATAAGGTCTGCAAGCTCATCAACAATTATTACTATTTGTGGCAACATGCCTTGCTCCTCATTTACTTTAAGCATTGCATTATATCCCTTTAAATCCCTAACACCTTTATCTGCAAATAACTTATATCTAGTAATCATTTCCTGAACTGCCCAATTCAAAGCGCCTGCAGCCTTTTTGGGGTCTGTTACCACAGGAATAAGCAAATGCGGAATTCCATTATAAATTCCTAGCTCAACAACCTTTGGATCTACCATCAAAAGCTTTACTTCTTCAGGAGAAGATTTAAACAAAATGCTCATAATAAGGCTGTTGATGCATACACTCTTTCCAGAGCCAGTTGCTCCAGCAATCAAAAGATGTGGCATCTTGGCAATATCTGCAACCACAGTTTCTCCTGAAATATCCTTTCCAACAGAAAAAGCAAGCTTGGAAGGGTGATTTGTAAATTCTTTTGACTCAATCATATCCTTCAAAAATACTGATGACATTTCTTTATTTGGGACTTCAATACCTACTGCAGCCTTTCCAGGAATTGGTGCCTCTATTCTCACACCAGCAGCTGCAAGGTTTAATGCTATATCATCTGAAAGATTTACTATTTTACTTACCTTAACACCAGGACTAGGCTGTATTTCGTACCTTGTAACCGCCGGTCCACGACTAATATTTATAACTCTTGCCTCAACACCAAAGCTCTTTAGCGTATCCTCAAGCTTTTTTGCACCCTCTAAGGCACTATTTCGGAGTGCCTTTACGTTCAATGGGTCATCCGTACTTTCATCTAACAAATCAAGCGGTGGGTAGTTGTATATTAATGGTTTCACGTGCTGAGCAGGAGGTATTACAATCTCCGAATTATCTTGAGTGTTTGCACTCTTATCCGTTTGAATTGTTGATACAGGTTCAGTACCAACTTTCATATTATTAAAGCGCATATCAAAGCCTGTTCCTGTTCCTTTTATATCAGAAATAACCATATCGTCTGCAACATCATTAAACCCTGTGAGGCTAACTGTGAACTCGTCATTTTGTTCGTTGTCTATGAAAACACCTGCTATTTTTTCATTGTTGCCAATTATTGTAGACTCTTTTGCTCCAAGATTCTTTGACACTTTATTTGATCTACTATCGCGTTCAATTTTAAAGTTAATTATTTTGTTCTTGATAGTTGATGTTTCCTCTTCACTTGACCCATCTGCCTCATTTTCCTTCTCTACTTCTTGCTCTTCTAATCTTTCAGCCTTTCTTAGCTTTCTATTCTCATTTGCAGACTGAATTTTCCCCGAGAAAAATGCTGATACATTTCTTAGAAAAGCAGCCATTGAAATATTAGTTAGTAGAATGATATCAATTATTGAAATAGTAGTGAGTATAATTATTGTACCATATACCTCAAAAGTCATCAAAAATGGCAGACTTAGTAATCCACCAAGCAGTCCCCCACCAATTATTGTAGTTCCATCCACATAGAATTTTGAAATACTATTGAATAAGGCTCTTCCTGTATATTCATCATACTTAAATATGGCCACCTGTAAAAATGCAGATAGTAAAATAATTAATACACAAAGGTAGATAATTTTCAACTTAAAGGTATGCAAATTCTTTTTAAAAATCATTGCAACCCCATAAATAATAAGAATTACAGGAACTATGTATGCAGTCGCACCTAAAAATCCTAGCAGCACCTTGGTAACCGCGTTACCAAAAACACCCATGGATTCAGTAAAAATAAAGCTAAAAAATGATAAAATACCCAACGCAAATAAAATGAGTCCTACTATTTCATTCGCGTATTTAGAAAAACCACTTTCAACTCTTTTATATTTTTTCTTCTTTTGCATCTTTTTGACTTGCATTAGTACACCTCTCAATTAATATTATAATAAACATTATTAAGTCACTAAATGGATAAGTATGGGTGCGTCTGTTTGAGACACACGCTAGTGATTATATCATATTTGTATTAATAATTCTAGAAGGTGTTTTGGACTAGAAAAGAGGAAGCAAACATGCCGTGCACACGGCATGTTTGCTTCCTCTTTCACATTTATTCTAACTCAAAACACAGTCTTTTATAAATCAGTATCAGTACTAAACATTTGCTTTAATACCTCAAGCTGTGATAATAACAAGGTTTCTGACTTGGTTTTGAAAAGATGGAGCCTCTTCTTCATATCCTCATACTCAAAATGAATCTTAATTACTTCTTGATTTGCATCATTTAGTATCTTTTGAGCCTTCAGTTCGGCTTCCTTAATAATGTTTTCAGACTTATCGTATGAATTCTTTTTTATCTCCTCACCTGTTTGTTGTGCAACAAGTAAGGTGCTTTGAAGAGATTCTTCAATATTCTTATAGTGCTGAATACCCTCATTCAAAACAGAAATCCTATCTTTTAATTCTATATTTTCCTTTATATAAAGCTCATAATCCTGTATTGCACTATCTAATACATCATTTACCTGATCCTCATTGTAGCCCATAAAATTCTTCTTAAACTTTATATTATCAAGATCATTTGGAGTGTAATTCATAACCAGCCACCCTTTCTTTAGATGCGATATTTATGCATAACCAATTAATAAATTCCCATTTTTGTAGGGGCTATTTTCCGTTTCAAAATCGTGTTTTATTATTTGGTCATTCCTTATTCAAAACGTTTAATAACTATATTAATTCGATCCTTCTTAGTAGTTCCGACCACCTTCTCTAATACAATCCTGCCCATACCTCGAATAGAGATTACGTCGCCTTCTGATAACTGTTTTGAAGGATTTTGAACCATTTCCCAATTTACATTAACCCGTTGCGCTCTAAAATAATCCATAACTTTTGTTCTAGAAACACTAAATCCACTCGATGCAACTGAATCTGCCCTAAGTGAAGCTACTGTAGTAGTAATAAGTTTCTCATTTTTCTGTGGTGCTGTATACTGGTACACATCCAGCAACTCACATTTAACCTTTGTATTACCGATTTTGTCCAAGTTATACAAAATATATTCTGCAAGCTTTTCAATTAGGAAAACGTCGGCATAGGACTCACAAACAAGTATATCCCCAATTTTTTCTCTTTTGATTCCAAGACCAAGTAATGACCCCAAATAGTCTCGGTGAGATAATGCCTTATCTATTGATGTAGTTATCCTCAAGAAGCTCAGAGGCGCATTGCTGCGTGCATCCTCCTCATCTATAAAATCACAGCTAATGGCAGCGATGACTCTTTCTGCTCCATCATATCCACCAATAAAAGTATAAAAAACATCATTCACCTTTTCCAAAACTCTCTTGAAAATAGTTGCTTCATATGGAGAAAGAAAATCCGAATATGAAAAAGAGGAATAATGGCATTGTTCAACCTTATCTAAAAGTCGTGAAACCAGTACCCTATCCTCAAGTTTTGAAACCATTTTTAATAACGCATTTTTATCCATAATTTTATATTAAAACGTCCTAAATATCATTGTAATCACATTTCTAAGCACAATAATTAGTATATAAGCAACTATAGGAGAAAAATCCATCATTGAAAGCATCGAATTTTTCATAAGGCTAGACTTACTTAACATACTACGAATAGGTGCAAGCACCGGTTCTGTGATAGAAAAAAGTAAGTCCACCAACTTGTTATCCCTTGATACAGGTAACCAAGATATTATTACTCTCGCCAAAATAGCATATCCGAAAATTGTTAATACTAAGTTTAGTGCTTGGTAAACTGCATTCATTAAATATTCCTCCAATAATTACAAAACAAACTATTTAGCCCAAGGGAAAGTAGCCTTGTTTTTAAGCTCTTCCTTTAAATCTCCACTAACCTCTACATTATTTGGAGCGATAACAAATATATCACTTGAAACCTTTTGAATGCTCCCATCAAGAGAATAAATGGCTCCACTCAAGAAATCAATAATCCTCTGTGCGTCTGCCTTTTCTATGCCCTCAAGATTTATAACTACAGGCTTATTACTCTTTAAATGATCACAAATATCCTGAGCATCATCAAAAGTATTAGGCTGTGATACAACCATTTTAAACTGATTTGCAGAATGAATATTTACAACCTTACCAGATTGTTGCTTTTTTGAATTGTTAAAAAAGTGTGTCTGAATAGGGTCTCTTTTGACTTCATCTTTATAGTCTACATCTTGAAGCTCTGATTCTTCTTCGTCCTCATCTACTGCTTCCCACCCAACAAAATTGAAAACCTTGTTTAGAAGTTTTGACATTTCAAATACCCCCTGTTTCTTTAGTAAATTATTTATTGTCTTTATCGATTGTAAGGATTACTTCTGTGAGTAATCTCTATTTCCAAAAATACCAGTTCCGATTCTAACTATGCTTGCACCTTCTTCAATAGCAATCTCAAAATCGTTACTCATACCCATGGAAAGATAATCCATATTAATATTATCTATACTTTCTCTCTTTATGTCAATATATATATTGTTAAGTTTCTTGAAAACAGGTCTTACATCCTCAGGATTCTTAGCATAAGGAGCTATTGTCATCATTCCTCTTAAAGAAATATTCCTAAATCGGGAAATTATCTTAATGAATTCATGTACTTCATCTGGACTAATACCAAATTTACTTTCTTCACCTGAAACATTTACTTGTATTAGAATATCAATTATTTTACTCAGCTTTGATGCTTGAGCATCAATTTCTTTTGCCAATTGCAGACTATCTACTGAATGTATCATCTGCACCTTATCGATAATATATTTGACCTTGTTCGTCTGAAGATGCCCTATTAAGTGCCATTTGCATGACTGATCCAGCTTGTCGTATTTTAGAAGCAGCTCCTGAACCTTGTTTTCCCCCATGTCAAGGATTCCATAATCATATACATTCTTTATCCTATCCGTGTCAATAGTTTTGGTTACAGCAATTAATTTAATGTCATCTAGCGTCCTACCACTTTTTTCAGCAGCGACTTTAATCCTTGAATAAATGTTGTCTAAATTTTCTTTAATATTTAAATCAATCAATTTATTATCTGCTCCTCCTGAATATTTTTGGGATTTAATACGTATGTATTATATAGTGCAATTAAGTTTTCTCCCTCAATATTATCAATAATTACAGCCTCATCATTCATTCCCACAATGCTAACCTTTTTTATTGTTGCTTTACTTCCTTTTACTAAAACTATATTCGCAGTTTTATTTTTCTTATCGATGTTCTGCAAACAGCTGTATGGTACTTTTAATCCACTCGAACTTGACAAAATCAAATCTGCATTGATTCTCCTAAGTCCCACAGTTTCATTCAAGCCAGTATTAAACTTGAATGCAACAATTCTTTTGCCATCTATAACATTTGAACTATACGCAATTACCGAATCAATACTAACTCCAGTATCATTTATTCTAATGGTAACCTTTCTATCTATAGTCAAAGCCTTACTGGCATTTTCATCCACTGAAGTAACAAGATAGTTATCCAAATCCTTAACTAGCTTGGCAATAGGCTTTCCCTTTTGAGCATCTATTACATTGAAGTCTCCGTTAGTTTCCTTTGTAGTTATTTTTTCTAAATCCTTCGGTGTAGCATTTCGAATAAACTCAGGTGTCAGTATGTTTTCATATCCATCAATTGCATATGATATAAGTCCAGATGAATTTGTTCGAATTTCCTTAACATTGTTATTCAATTTGCTTTGTATTGTTGCCTTATCACTATTTAATTTTTTTATATATTCCGCTGATTTGCTGCCATCTCCAAAAATGTCAGACTTTCTATAAACAATATTATCAATATTCGTTATTGTGTCACGACTCTCCACTAAGCTTCCTCTAATGGATTGCTCTGCTAAATTCTTTACTTTTTCAATAATCTCGGTATCCAGCTTACGAATATCACTAGAGAAAGTAGTTATGTTTTCTTTTTGCGCATTTTGCGCTCTACTTATCTCCAGTTCTTTCTTTTTCAGTTCTTCATATGTTGAAACCGGAACATTTTTTACAACTGTTGCAATTCTATAAAATGCAGGGACTTTTTCACCTTCTAAAGCATCCATCACGCAATTACCAGTTTCTGGTGAAATGATGATTTCCTCGTTACGTACAAAAACCCCATCTATATTTTGTATATCTTCTATATTTCCAATTGTTAATATATCCGTTTTAATACCATTACTATACATTACGAAGAGTAATGATGGTAGATATATTAATAGAAATACTACTAAAATCAATGTACCAATCTTGACACTCTGCTTTTTAAATACACCCTTCATCTGTCTGCCTCCATCGTATCCTTTTATCTTTTGTATGTTTCTTATGAACTAAGTCTTCTTTATCATTCCTTGATTAAATAGTTTCTGCAGCGCAATAATATTTCCTAGTTTTGCGTGTTCATAAACCA
The DNA here is from genome assembly GCA_036507975.1 of Ruminiclostridium sp. Lineage (GTDB taxonomy): Bacteria > Bacillota > Clostridia > Acetivibrionales > DSM-1351 > Ruminiclostridium. The sequence continues at coordinate 5,821 of DATCID010000103.1, read as the reverse complement.
AACCACCTTGAATATATGCAATATAAGGTGCTTTAATAGGCGCATCTGCACTAAGCTCTATTGAGGATCCTTGTATAAAGGCACCGGCTGCCATTATTACAGGTGAATCGTATCCTGGCATATCCCATGGCTGTGGTGTTACATATGAATCAACAGGAGAGCCTTTCTGTATACCCTGGCAAAAGGCAATTAGGCAATCTTCATTATTAAACTTTACTGACTGAATAATGTCACTCCTCTTGGAATTTACCGAAGGCAAGGTTTCAAATCCTGCACGCTTCATAAGAGCCGCACAAAATACAGCTCCTTTTAGGCTCTCTGATACGACATGAGGAGCCATAAATAAGCCTTGAAACATAAGGCGGTTGTTTCCGAGAGATGCTCCTACTTCTTTGCCCAAGCCTGGTGATGTCAGTCTGTATGCAGCCTGTTCAACCAGTTCCTTTTTTCCTACTATGTATCCACCAGTGACAGCAAGTCCCCCTCCAGGATTTTTGATTAGTGAACCTGCAATTAGATCTGCACCAACCTCTATAGGTTCAATCTCCTCAACAAATTCACCATAGCAGTTGTCTACCATCACAATTATATCACTATTTACTGTTTTAATTGTCTCAATAATATTTTTTATATCTTCAATACATAGTGCATCTCTCCACGAATAACCTCTTGAACGTTGAATCATAGCCATTTTGGTTTTGGAGGATAAAGTAGCTCTTATTCTGTCTAAGTCTGGCTTCCCGTCCTGCTTAAGCTCAACCTGTTTGTAGCTTACCCCAAATTCCTTCAAAGAGCCACAGTTTTCCCCTCTGATACCTATTACTTCTTCGAGTGTGTCATATGGCTTTCCTGTAACTGCTATCAGCTCATCGCCTGGTCTGAGGTTTCCAAATAGGCATAATGTAAGTGCCTGCGTTCCTGAAACAATCTGATGTCTTACCAATGCATCTTCTGCTCCAAATACACTTGCATATACGCTGTCTAGTACATCTCTTCCCCTATCGTCATAGCCATATCCAGTTGTACCATTAAAATGTGAATCACTCAGTTTATTATCCTGCATTGCCTTAATTACCTTTAACTGATTTATTTGCTTTACTTCATCAATGCTTTCGAATACGCTTTTTGCATCATTTTCAGCTTGCTGTGCCAGTTCAATTACCCTATCCTCTATGTCAAAGTGTTTCTTTAAATATTCTCTTGTTTTTAAGTCCATTTGATAAAATCCTCTTTTACATATTTATTTGCATTCAACTTTGTATAAGTTATTCCTATTATGCATTATATACCATCGCTATAGATATAACTATTTTTATCTCGCATAGTTTGGAGATCTCAAGTGAATATTCAACTTTTCTTTATTTCATGTATAATAGAATTGTTTAAAGTATCAATCTCCTGATATTCACATCAAGCGTAAGGAGGATATTATTTTATTGCATTCACGTTACACAGTTCATGGAGGTAAAGATGATTTTAGAGCACACAATAGGTATTGACGATGCTGGTAAGCCTGTAAGAAGTATTTTAAAGAGTAAACTGCAGCTCTCTGGGAGACTTATAATAAAGCTAAAATATCAAAGCAAGATTTTTATAAATGATATTCCTGTATGGGTTACACATATTGTCAATGTGAATGATATACTCAAAATAGATCTTGAACTTGAAGAGGATTGTGAATATATTGAACCACAAGATATACCTATAAATATTATCCATGAAGATGACTGCTTTTTGGTACTTAATAAGCAGCCTGGAATTGTTGTGCACCCAACCTTCAATCATCCCGACTCAACGATAGCAAATGCTATTGTTTATTACTTTAAGCAGCAGGGTATTTCTAAAAAGGTCAGGCCAGTTAGTAGACTTGATCGAGACACTTCCGGCATTATTATCTTTGCAAAAAATCAGTTTGCTCAGGAAATGTTAATTAGGCAAATGCAACAAAAAATATTTGAAAAGGAATATCTCGGTATTGTTCAAGGTATCCCAAGTAATAAAAATGGAACAATAGATCTTCCTATTGATCGGAACCCAGAGAGCATTATGCTTAGACAAATATCAGCTACTGGAGCACAATCAATTACTCACTATGAGGTTCTAGAGATCTTTCAATCAAGCAATGCAGCTTTACTTAGATTTAAGTTAGAAACAGGTAGAACACATCAAATTAGAGTTCACTGCCAAGCAATGGGATTTCCGATATATGGAGACACCTTGTATTCACAAAGCACAGACTTATTAATTTCCCGTCAAGCCCTACATTCACACACTACAAAAATAATACATCCACAGACCCAAAAAGAAGTTATATTCAATGCCGAGCTTCCTAATGATATGAAGAAGGTATTGGAAATAATGCGCAGATAATATGTTAATATTTTACTTATTATATCTCTTGTGCTACTATCAGCTTATGCTAGTTTGCATTTAATCGGTTTATAGTCGCAGTATGTGACGTAACATCGTAAGATGTGCAAATGTTGTTCAATACGAATGAAGAAACTGATTATTTAGTCAGTGTTAAGGAGGTATGGAAGTATGGATATTTTAAAGGATAAGTATTCTATAACAGAGTTAAGCGAATCTTTAAATATTACAGATCATGCTTTGCGGTTTTATGAAAAAGAATTTGGCTTAAATATACCTAAGGATAGTAGAGGTAGGCGCTTCTACACTACAGAGCATGCAAATCTAATGTATCAAATTAAAGCAATGCGTGATCAAGGACTAGAACTTAAAGCAATAAGAAAGATTCTAGAAACTGAAAACATTATTCAAGCGCAAGATAAAATCATCCCAAGCAATGGAGAAAATTTGCCAGCAGTCATCGCCCCTCAGTCTAACCAGTTGATCACCTCTGAGTTGACTTTAATAATGGATGCCTTGAATAATATTAAGGAACAGCTTTTTAATAGTGTATCAACAGAAATCTTGGCCACACGAGAGCATCTATCAAAAGAAATATATAAGTCAAAGTTAGAGCTTGGTGCTTGTGTTGAAAATAGCTCGCGAAAACTGGAACTAAAGCTTGATAGGCACTTCCAAGAAGTTGACAGGTCCCTTACAAATTGGAGAGAACGTAAAAGCACATCTTTATCTGGTAGATTGAAAAAATTAATAGGCAGATAGAAAGCAGCAATTTTTATGTTATGGCCATTATAATTGAGTTATGTTATTGGTGTTCCACAAAAGAAAAGACCTATAGGTCTTTTTTTTTGTGTTGAATTAGTCCTTTAATGCTACACCTTTTGAGTCCTTGTTAATATTACCTGCTAGTATCAATATTCCCTCAATCAATCCCCAAATGTAAATAATTGGTGAGAATATAAAGCAGGATAACACTGTTAGCAATAGCTGTGCTAAGCCAAGCCCTATATAACCTAAATAAAACCTATGAACTCCAAACATTCCCAAGAAAATTCCGAATAAGCCTGCAGCAAGTTTAGATTTCTGCTGACCATATGCATTCAAATTTACTCCGCACTTCATGCATACTTGAGCCATTGAATTAGTTACATCACCACACATAGGACAATAATTATTTCCCTTTCCTACTGGCACTCCGCAAGCAACACATATAGCTGCTTGATCATTCATAGCATTTCCACAGTTTCTGCAATACATAATATTTACCTCCTGCCTTATTAATATATATTTTAGTATTTTATTTCTCATACAAGTTTCGAAATTTATTATATTTAAGTATACGATTTAGTACAGTGTATGTCTGAAATATTTTTATCTCATATTTAATATTTAGATAGAAAGAAATTCCTCTATATTAGAATTTCGTTTACGCTAAATATATATTAATTTTAATAATATATCAAATGGATATTATAGGATTTTTGAAATCACAGAATTATTAGAATCATTAAAATCGCAGAATTTCATTGTTATTAGATAATATATGTTATATAATTTTTATGGTATTTTTTTAACGTTATAAACCATGAGAGGATAGATATATAAATGAAACTAGGTATCGTAGGACTACCAAATGTTGGTAAAAGCACTCTATTTAATGCCATTACAAAAGCTGGTGCCGAAAGCGCAAATTACCCTTTCTGTACTATTGAGCCAAATGTGGGAATTGTGGCAGTTCCAGATGAAAGATTAGACATGCTTGCTAAAATGTATAACCCTAAAAAAAATACTCCAACAGTAATTGAATTTGTTGACATAGCAGGTTTAGTTAAGGGGGCAAGCAAGGGCGAGGGTTTGGGTAATAAGTTTCTTTCTCATATTAGAGAGGTAGATGCAATCGTTCATGTTGTTATATGCTTTGAAGATGGGAATATAATTCATGTGGACGGATCAATTGACCCCAAAAGAGATGTTGAAACCATTAATTTGGAGTTGATATTTGCAGATTTAGAAATGCTGGACCGTAGAATTGATAGAACTAGAAAAATGATGAAATCAGGAGATAAGAAATTCCAGCTTGAGTTAGAGGTATCAGAAGCAATTAAAGCTCATCTTGAAAGCGGCAAGCCAGCTAGATCAATGGTTTTCGACCATGAACAGCAGCTAATTGTAGACCAGATATTTTTAATTACATTAAAGCCTATGATATACGCAGCAAATGTATCAGAAAATGATCTTTCCTCCTTAGATGACAATAAGTTTTTAGCCGAGCTAAAAGAAATTGCAGCAAGTGAAGATTCAGAGGTAATGGTTATCTGCGCAAAGGTTGAGGAAGAAATCGCTCTGCTTGCTGATGACGAAAAGGCTGATTTTCTTGAAGCTATGGGACTGGAGGAGTCAGGCCTAGACAAGCTAGTTAAGGCTAGCTACAAAATACTTGGCCTCATTAGTTTCCTTACTGCAGGCTCCGATGAGGTTAGAGCTTGGACTATTATCAGGGGAACTAAGGCACCTCAAGCAGCTGGAAAAATTCATAGTGATTTTGAAAGAGGCTTCATCAGAGCTGAAATCGTTGCTTACGATGACTTGATGAAATGTGGCACATATGCACTTGCAAGAGAAAAAGGATTAGTAAGCTCCGAGGGAAAAGAATACGTTATGAAAGACGGAGACATTACTCTTTTTAGATTTAATGTGTAATGTGTACCGACTAAATCTATTTTGCCAATCTTGACTTAAAGTGATAAAAGTGGCTATCATTAAAGACAGCCACTTTTATTTACGAAAAATCTGTTTATAACTTGTTGGTTATTACATCAGTTACTTCTTCAACCTCATCTATACACAAAATCTCATTCAAATCAATAATAGAAAATAATTTCTCATCCTTTTTGCCAATGCCTTTAATATATTTTTTATTATTTATCTTTAATATAACTTCAGATTTATCAACTGATTTCTCATCTAGATTTATTATCTCTAAAACATTGTTAACCATAAACCCATAAAGCTGATTATCTTTTTCGGTAATAATAATTTTTGTTTTCTTAGTTATCTCCGAATCACCCATATTAAATCTTTTATTTAAATCAATAACAGGGACTACTCTTCCCCTTAAGTCATATAGGCCTCTAATATAATCTGGCATCTGTGGAATAAGTGATACTTGACTATATTTTTCAATTTTATAAACAAGTGATGCTTCAACACTGCATAATTCATTATTTAAAGTAAATATAACAACTTGTATATCGGCCATTCCTCCACCCCCCAATATTCATCTGAACTAAGTCTTCTTTATAATAACATACTAGGACAAACGCATCAATTAGTTTTTTAGATATAAAGGATGCCAGATAGACAAGGTATTACCTATTTGTTTTATCTTTGGCATTCTTTTATTGTTATTTACTATTTTTATGGGTCAACAAAAAAAAGTAGAGGATTTTAG
>DATCID010000102.1:0-44498 GCA_036507975.1 Ruminiclostridium sp. | reverse complement strand
ACTGCATTTCTCGGAGGTATCCTGGTCATCCATCTGCGAGAGATATTTTGTAATATTCTCATCAATTCTTTCAAGCTTCTTTTTTAAAGTATCCTGGTTATATGAGTGGCTTTTACTGTTTACAGCCCTGAATTTGGAGCCATCTATTGCTAGAAGTTCCTTCTTATACAAATCCAATTTAAGACATAATTTCACAAATGCCCGAAATACGTTTTTGATAGCTTTTGAATTATCCTTGCGGAAATCTGATATCGTTCTGAAGTCAGGAGTAAGGCGACCCAGAAGAAAGAACAATTCTATATTTCGTGTACATTCAGCCATTAGCTTTCTGCTGGAGCGTATTTTATTAAAATATCCATATACATAAAGTTTAAGTAAATCTCTAGGATCATAGCTAGGTCTGCCGGTGATGTTCTGGGTGTTTTTTTGAGTGTCCGTGATTAATATTACTGGAAACTTAACGCAAGAAGGTTATAGTATGGATTTACTTATCTCTTTTTAATTTGGATTTTGCTAATCATTAAATATGAAAGTAAAACAACTATTACTGCAGTTACAATGGTATTAATATTACTATAATTGCCACGTATCTTTGAAAAGCTATTGTACAAATTTATAATACATAAGAATGCTCCGGCAATAGTAATGGGAACCCCACAAAACACATTATTAAATGAAGATACGTTATACCGTGCTAGTCTATAAGCTCCTGTTATAGGGAAGATTACGGCAAGAAGATATCCTAAAATTCCAAGGGGCAAGAAACTTATATTCCATGCTATTATGATGGGAGCAACACCAAATGAAATTAAATCAGATAGAGAATCTAATTCTTTGCCCAATTCACTAGTAATGTCGAGCATTCTAGCTACCTTACCATCAAATCTATCGGTTAATGCAGCAACCATAACTAGTAAAGATGCCTGAATAAATTCACTCCTAAAAGCAAAGAGCAAAGCAATAATACCGAGTGATAGATTTATAAATGTCAAGATATTTGGTAACGAATTCCTAATTTTGTTTTTCAATGAAAACACCCTCTACTTCTAAAAATTTATAATACTTTAAAATTATTTTGTGTAAAAGAATAATGAGATTCAAGATATTTCGAAAATAATTGTATAATATTTAATTTGTCTATAATATATATTATATATTATAGATTATAAGTAATAATGTTAAAATTAACAAGCAAATTAAATTAGTCAAAGAATAAATGTAATTTATAGGGAAAAGGTTTGATTATGATAAATAAGAATATTAAGAAACTATTGATAGTTACAGGTGCTTTAATATTTATATTAATATTGGAATATGTATTTATTTATCACTTCGAAGACATTAAAAAAATAAATTTGAAGATGATGGAAGACTATATAAAATCATATGGCAGCTGGTCAATAGCAGTGTTTTTAGTCATCTCGACAATTAGACCAATAGCTGTGATTATTCCAATTACAATAATTACACTCATTGCAGGTAGCTTATATGGCCCTGTTTATGGGTTTATATTGGCAATGATTTCTATAATTATATCTTCAAATGTCGCATTTCTAATTAGTAGGTACTTAGGAAAATCATTTATTGAGAAATTAGTTAAAAAGAAAGCTGATAAAATCAATTTGAGAGTCGAAAAGAGTGGATTCAAGATCATATTCTTTATGCGAATATCGGGAGTTTTTCCGTTGGATATTTTGAGCTATACCGCAGGACTTACAAAGGTGAGGTATAGGGACTTCATGCTAGCTACTATATTAGGGTCTATGTTGGAAACATTTTCAGTTGCAAATATGGGGCATAATATAAAGAATCCTCTATCGCCTGGATTTATTTTATCGGTAGCATTAGTTTTAATTACTGTGGGTATCCCCTTGATATATAATAAATTTCATAAACAGAGTTCTTAGATTTAGTGAGAGACGCTATACCCCTCTGAATATTAGAACTCGTTATCTAAAAGGATATATTTTTAAAACCAGGATTACAACTATTAAATTCAATATTGCATAAATAGCTGCATTTTGACTAAAAATAAGACCACATTTTTATCTGACTTCTAAGATTTAAAAGAGAGTAAAAACTTCAACGGAATCTAAGAACTCTAATTAATAGGAGTGATTTTATTGGCTAGAACGATTGTGGCTATTTTTAAAGTTTTTGATAATGCAGAAAGAGCAGCTTATAAGGTTAGGGAAAAGGGACTCAGAACTGACAATATATCTATTATTGTAAAGGACAGTGGTAATAAAGCATATTATAAGACAGATATTGAAGATATCCAGTTGAATATGGTTGATAATGTGCTGATTCCATATAGAATCAGTAAAGGGGAAAGTATATCGGATGGAATAATCACTGGTGGAATATTTGGGGGTGTTATTGGGATACTTATTGGTGCAGCTAGCATGTTTATTCCAAGCTTAGGTATGACTGCTGCAGCTGGCCCAATAGCTGGGCTTTTAATTGGATTGATTGCAGGCGGTCTTATAGGTGGACTACTGGATCTTGGAATTCCTAAAAATAGAAGAAAAGAGTATGAGAAATTAGTTTCAAATGGAAATGCAATTTTTAGTATGAAGGTTGATGAGGAAAGGATGGAATCAATTATTGAGATATTAAAACAAAATGAGGCCATAGTGATAGAAAAATATTGATTATCATAGGGAATATTTCCATAAGCGTATAAATAGTATTATAAAAGGTCAATCATTTATTATACTACATTATATTTAAGGAGATGCTTATGGAAATTGCATTGAATAATTTATTAAATAAAGTGGTGACCACAGCTGAAGCAGGAGTTCTGGCCACTGAGAAGGCAAAGCTTCTATTAGAGATTAAAAATGTAAAAAGCGATCTGCAAGAAGCTTATAATAATTTTGACTATGTTGCGGATACTCTAATGATAGACTATTATACATACCAAATTAAAGCTTATGAAACCAAGTTCGAATATCTTATAAAAAAGGCAAAAGCTGTTGGAATGAGCGATTTTTAAAACTATTGTCCATCAGGTGAAGGCATACTAGAAATATCAATAGGTTGGCTTAGTATTATAAACAAAGCTCACTTATGGATTTTCCTGTATGCCTTTGTTAGTTGATAACTAAAAATTATTTTATAAATTTTAACTGCATAACTAGAATATTTTAGCCACCTAAAAAATACATTTAGTAAAGGGGACAAACCTTAGGAATAACTAAATAATAATAGCAATATTTAAAAATGGGAATTTATTATTTAGATACGCCTTAACATGAGGGGTGGAGAATATGAACGCAGTAAAAGTAATAAAAAAACTATTGATAAACACGGTTTTGGGCGCAGTTTTGCTAGCGGTAATTAATTTTATTGGTATTTACTTTAATTTTAATATAGCTTTAAACATATATTCTGCGTTAATCATAGGCATATTGGGAGTTCCAGGTTTAGGATTACTCATTTTCTTAAAGTTCATGGTATAAAATCAATATTAAAATAGTATCTCATTATGTGAGCGTTACTCATATATTGTGGTGCTATTTTTTTGCCCTCAACACAATTGTGCTTCTCTTATGAAGAAAACAAGAGAGTTTTGTAAGTTTTGTAACAAAAATATTGTATAAAAATTCCAACCAAGACTATTGAACATATGGTACATAATATTTTTATAAATCACTATAAACGTGAACCAATTCTATTTATTCGTAATCTAATTAGTAGAGAAAATACAAAGGGAGGTATAATAGTATGGTGCAAATAAAGAATTATCTAAAGAAAAGTTCCAATGAGAGGAATTTTGGTAATGAATTTTGAGAATGATGTAAAAGCAGCAAAACAAGATGATAAAGAGGCCTTTCTAAGGATAATAAAAAAGCATGAAGCCTCGATGTATCGTATTACAAAATCTATACTGAAAAATGAGCAAGACTGTCAGGATGCAATTCAAAATACAATTATAAAGGCATATTTGGGATTGCATAGTCTCAGGCAAAATGATTATTTCAAGACCTGGCTGATACGAATATTGATTAATGAAGGGAATATAATTCTAAAAAAACAGAAAAAAGAAGTATCATTATCATCCACTTTAATAGATTTTTTTAGAAAAGGTAAATTTGTATATGAGGGCACATATGAATTTGATGATGTAGAAAACATTGATTTACATGAAGCCTTAAAGCAGCTGGATAAAGAGTTGAAAACTATAGTAATCCTGTATTATTTTGAGGATTTCGAAATCAAGCAAATCGCAAGAATAACAGGAATTCCAGAAGGGACAGTAAAGTCCAGACTTTCAAGAGCCCGCAAAAAATTAAAGGAAAAACTTTACTCAGAGGCATTTGACAGAGATTTGACCAGAAAACATATTGAGATAGGAGAATTTTATGATGAATGATTTAATGTTTGATAAACAGATCAAAGATAAATTAAAAATGGCTAAGTGCAGAGTTCCATCAAAAATCACAACTGCAGTAGAAGAGACTGTCAATCAATTACCGCAGAAGAAAAGAAAATTTATATTGTATAGGCCGATAAAGGTAGCAGCCGTGCTTTGTGCACTGCTTCTGTGTTTTGCAATAACCGTATCTGCTTATGCAGGATATATTCCTGGTCTGAAGTCGATATTTGGAATTTTTGCTTTACAGAATAACATGATAAATGAAATCAATAAGGGTTATCTCGACTACGCACAACCTGTTAATCAATCAGTTACACTTAATGGTTATACATTTACAATTGAGGATGTCGTTGCAGATGCAAATAGGCTAATATACTCACTCAGCATTAGCAGCAAATCAAAGTTACCCAAAAATATCGATAATTATTTTATTCATACCAGTATCAATGATATTACTACCTCATCAGGAGGGAGCCGTGAGGGAGAATTCAAAGACGATTATAATTATAAAATTGTCCATGTTGAAGAGTTAGTGGGAAATGAAGTTCCGCAAGTGTATGACCTTAAATTAAAGCTTATCAATTTTGAAGGAGTGGAAGATGAGGCTATCCAATTTAATATTAAAGTAGATACCACAAAAATTTCAAAAGCTACCAAAGTTATTACTTACAAAAAAGGTATCGAAGTACCAAACAGCAATTGTCTCCTTAAAAAAATTACTATAAGTCCCATATCAACAGGAATGGAATTTTTTGCAGATGAGAAATCGGATATAAGCCCTAGTTGGAGCAATTGCATTGTCCTAGATGATAAAGGTAATCAAATAAGAGTTGCAACCAGAGGCAGCGGAACTGATGCAAAAGGAAGCAACGGTATCAGAGTTGCAATGGAAAAAATACGACCGGATACGGAGTACTTAACTATTATACCGTACAGCACATCATTCCCTTCCGGAGGGTTAAAAGATAATCAATACAAGCATATATTTGATTTGAATACGAAGCTTCCAATAGTTGTTAATCAAGGTAGTTTCGGCAGCCTTACTATTAATAAAATTGATCAAGAAGGAGATACTCTAGCGGTTCATTATATTGTGGATGGGAAATACCCATATTTGCAGGCGGATAGCGTTGCTCTGTGTAATGAGGAGGGTGTTGCAATAGTGCCAGAAAACAGATTTTTTACAAAAACAGAAAATAATTTCAGGGAAAATATTGCATTGTTCAAAGTAAATAAAGATACCCAATTAAAACTAGTAGTTTTGAGCATGGAAAATGACTATAAGGTATACGAAGATAGTAAAAAGAATATTCCACTAAAAAGCAATTAACTTGAAATATATATTTCCATCTGCACGGTAATAACAGGTGTCAAGGTTTCTTAATAAGTATAAATAAAGGCAAGAAGAAAATAATTGTCAGTCAATCAGAAAGACGGGCGGTTATTTTCTTCCTTAATTCTATAAGTGAAATTTTAATTCTACATATGGCTTCTAGTTCATATAATCTAATAACGTATTATTACTTTAAAATCGTTAGTTTTTTCCATTTTGTGGTCGCTATGCGGCTCATGGAGGTCAATATGCATGAATTAGAGAAAGAACTGCAGGAGAATTATGATATTAAAATAAATAGCATTAGTAATTATCGGAATATGTTTATTGCAAATACTGATAATGGTAAAAGGCTAATTAAAATATCTAACTTGATGCCGGATCGGATTAATTTTGTAGCAGAGGTTAAGGAGCATTTATTTAATAACGGGTTTGTGAATATAGATAGAAATATTTATACAAATACAGGCAGCTCATCTATAACTTGCAATGACCAAACAATATATATGAGCAAATATATTGATGGGCGGGAATGCAATCTCGATAGTAGGGAAGAAACTATAAAATGTGCAAAGCTATTGGCAATGATGCATAAGGCGTCCAATGGCTGCGCTTGCTCAGAAAATAGCAGTGCCAGAAGCGAGCTTGGTAGATTACCGAGCTGCTATAAAAAGCGCTTAGATGAAATTAAGAAGCTTAAAAAGAGTGCTCAAAAAGGAAAGATGCAATTTGATACCTTGATGTGTAAATATGGTGATTACTTTTATGATCTTGGAGAAAAAGCTATCAGCATGCTGGATACTTCGGACTATTTCGAGCTGGTTGAGGATGCTGAAAAAAGCAGGAATGTATCTCACCATGATTTTAATCATCATAATATTTTTGTTCAAAATGATGAAATGTATCTTATTAATTTTGAATATAGCTGCTATGACTTAAAGGTATATGATTTAGTAAATCTATTAAGGCGAAAGATGAGAAAATGTGATTGGAATATTGATGAAGCAGCTATAATTTTAAATGAGTATAGCAAAATAGAATCACTGAGTGGGAGCGAGCTTTATCTAATGAAAATAATGCTCATGTTTCCTCAGAAATTTTGGAGAGTTGCAAATAAATATTATAATAGCAGAAAAACTTGGTCAGAACAGAACTATATAGGCCGACTTCAAGAGGTTATTGATGAAATAAAAGGGCATAAGGTGTTTGTAGATAAATTTAGTGCACTTTAGAGAAGGTCAAAACCTTTAGTGAAAGTGAAGTTCAAAAACATAGTGAACAGAGAAGTTCAAAAACATAGTGAACAGTGAATGGTGAAGAGTGAAAAGTTAAGGAAAGCCAGCTACGCTGGCTTATTGAATTAATTAATAAAAAGGGCTTTTGCACTGAACGATTTTAATAAAATCCGTCGCCATCAGGCGACGCACCACAACTATTCACCATTCACCATTCACTATTCACCATTCACTATTCACTATTCACTTGCACTTGATCTTAATCTTAATCTTGATCTTGATCTTAATCTTGATCTTGATCTTGATCTTGATCTTTATCTTGTACTTACATTTGAACTTGCACTTGCCCCTAAAACAAACCAACAATAGTTCCATCATCATCTATATCAATCTTCTCTGCAGAAGGTACCTTTGGAAGCCCAGGCATCGTCATAACGTCACCTGTAAGCACAACGATGAAACCTGCTCCGGCACAGATGCGGACTTCCTTGACAGTCATATCAAAGCCAGTTGGACGGCCAAGAAGGGCTGGATTATCCGAAAGTGAATACTGAGTTTTTGCCATACAAATGGGAAGTTTATCAAGTTTCATCTCTTCAATTTTCGCAATTGCTTTTTCAGCAGCAGCTGTGTATATGACGTTATTTCCACCATAAATTTTAGATACGATTGTTTGTACCTTGTCTTTTATAGGAAGAGCAGAATCATATATAGGAGCAAAATTAGAAGCAGTTGTATCTATTAAGGCTACTAGTTTCTTAGCAAGCTCTACTCCGCCTTCTCCACCCTTTAGAAAGACATCTGAAAAGGCAACCTCGACTCCCAAAGAACTACATTTATTAAAAATTAGCTGAATCTCCTCATCAGTATCTGTGTCAAAATGGTTAATAGCCATAATTACAGGAACTCCAAACATTTGTAAGTTTTCAATATGTTTTTCGGCATTTGCAAAGCCCTTCGAAAGAGCCTCTATATTCTCTTCCTTCAAGTTTTCTTTCTTAACACCACCATTGTACTTTAGAGCTCTAATTGTAGCCACAAGAACGACAGCATCGGGATTAAGACCTGCAAAGCGGCACTTGATATCAAAGAACTTTTCGGCTCCAAGGTCGGCGCCAAAACCAGCTTCTGTAATCACATAGTCTGCAAGCTTCAATGCAAGCTTTGTAGCAGTTACACTGTTACAGCCATGTGCTATATTTGCAAAAGGCCCGCCATGCATTATAGCAGGAGTTCCCTCCAGAGTTTGAACAAGATTTGGCTTGATAGCGTCCTTTAAGAGCAAGGTCATTGCGCCATCAGCTTTTAAATCTTTTGCAGTAACAGGTGCCCCACCATAGGTATAGCCAATAATAACGCATCCAAGGCGATTTTTCAAATCCTTTAAGTCAGAAGAAAGACACAGTATAGCCATTACTTCAGAAGCAACAGTTATGTTGAAGCCATCTTCCCTTGGAACGCCATTTATCTTTCCTCCAAGTCCTACTATTACATTTCTAAGAGCCCTGTCATTCATATCCATGCAGCGCTTCCACACTATTTGACGAGGGTCAATACCTAATGAATTTCCTTGGTGAAGGTGATTGTCTATAATGGCAGAAAGAAGGTTGTTCGCAGTAGTAATAGCATGCATATCACCTGTAAAATGCAGATTGATGTCCTCCATGGGTACCACCTGAGAGTAACCTCCTCCAGCAGCGCCACCCTTTATACCCATTACAGGCCCCAAAGATGGCTCACGTAGAGCAATTGCAGCATTCTTTCCAATCATGGACATAGCTTGTCCCAAACCAACAGTAGTAGTGGTTTTGCCTTCTCCAGCAGGAGTTGGATTAATTGCTGTAACCAAGACAAGCTTTCCATCTTGATTATTCTTCACTTTATCCCACAATTTCTCCGAGAGCTTAGCTTTGTATTTACCGTATAATTCAAGATCCTCCTCTTCAATTCCAAGTTTCTCAGCAATTTTCGAAATATGGAGCATCTTACAGCCTTGAGCGATTTGTATATCTGTAAGCAATTTTTGTCCCCTTCCTTAAAAAAAATATATAATTAATATTTATATAGTATATAGGTTAAAATAAACGTTTTAATGATGAAGTGAGAATTCAAATTACCGACGAAGCCGGCTACCATAACTATTCACTATTCACTATTCACTTGTTCAAATATTATATAACTTTATATATAAGTATTTCAACAAAATTTAGTAAGTTGTTACAATTCAATTCACCATGCTATGAAAAAGGCATAAAATAGTATTATAAAAGTATTATATCCTTAAGTTAGCACATGAACAAAGTTCTTTGAACAAATGCACACAAGCAAATAATCTTTAGAGAATTCAAAAGCTATGTTCATTTCCCACTAATGGCTATTAATATGCTAAATTAAAGGAAATAATAATTATTTGGAAAATTAGAAGACTAAACTAAGAAGGGAAGAAAAAAGATGAAACAAATCGAAATAGGATGTTTAGTATGTAGGAAATCCTATGAAAGGGATATTATTTTTAGGGTATCTGACATAATATGTGATCAAAAGAAAAAAACAATTATGCTAAAGGGTGTAGATGTAAGGTTAGAAGCTGATTCAGAAGAAGAAGACTTGGATATAATAGAAAAGGACGAGGAAATGATTTCTGGGAATATATCTTAATTTTTTTATCAACCCCTTAAAAATGGGCAGTATAGGGTTGATACAGCAAAAAAAGTGCTTGACATGAATGCAATACGCTTGTATAATAGAATATTTTTGACAAAAGGTATTTTATGTGATATAATAAATTAAACTGATGAAGAGGTGATATCATGATAGATAGAGGAGAACTTTTTCAGATAAAAAGAGATATTGAGGGTTGTGTTGGAGAAAAGGTACAGCTTAGAGCAAACAAAGGCCGCAAGAAATCTTTTATCAGAGAAGGTGTTCTTGAAAATACTTATCCAAGTATTTTCATAGTTAAATTTGAAAATGAGTATGAAAATACTAGAAGAGTTTCTTATAGCTATACCGATATTTTAACAAAAGCAGTTGAATTGGTTGTATATAAGGACGACGAAAAGATTCAGGTATGCTAAACTTGTTCGGGATTTTTTATATCCTTAGAAATTGTTAGTAATAAGCTTTCTGAGAAAACTTAATAATATATTCAAACAAAAAAAGACATTTATATCCTGTCTTTTTTTTGTTGTATAAAAAAGCAAATAAACCAGGCATAATTTGGTATCTCAATAAATATATATTACATAGCAGAATCATTTTGTTTGATAGGTTTTTTATATTTTAAAATGTGAGATGTAATATTTATAATAAAGGAGGATGAAGAAATGTCTCTGGAGTTGATAAAAGAGGCCTTTAAGGTAAAAAATTTGATGGGTGAGGACACAATTCAGACTGTTATCGAAAATGATATAATTGTTCCGGATACAAAGCCGGACATCGCCAGGGTGCTTCTTATAGACGGGGATGTTTTCGTTACTGGCTGCGATACAGGCACTGATAGAGTGGTTAATTCAGGATGTATTATGTGTAAAATACTTTACATTTCTGATGATGAGACGAAGAGCGTAAAAAGTATTATTTCCAATATTCCTTTCTCATACACTCTGGATATTCCAGGAGTGAGAAGCGGAATGAAAGGTAGAGCTAAAGGTATAATTGAGCATATTGACTATACCCTGCTAAATGGAAGAAAGATAAGTGTTAAAGCAATTTTGTCAATAAATTGCAAGGTTAATGACGAGATTGAAAGGGAATTTTCCTGTGGTATTGCAGGCGTAGAGGACATTCAAGTTTTAAAGGACTCTGTTGTTCTGAATACCTATCTCGGAAGCAACAAAGTCAACTATGTAATAAAAGAGGATCTAGATTTGCCATCTAGCAAACCTTCCATCAGTGAAATTCTTAGAAATGATGTAAAGATATCTGGCAAGGATTTTAAAGTTGCTGAGGGCAAGATATTTGTAAAGGGCGATATAGGCATTTCTACTCTTTACATTGCTGATGATGAGACTAGATCAATGCAGTATATGGAGAACGAGGTGGCATTTACACAATTTGTTGAATTAGATGATGTGGATGAGGATACAGCTGTAAATGTTGACTATGACTTAATTGACTACAAGATTGAGGCTATGGAGGACAGTGATGGCGATCTAAGAAATATTAGGGCCGAAATTGCCTTAAATATTTATGTCAATGGAGTGTGTCAAAAAACAGTTGAGGTATTGTCTGATGCATATAGCCCTAAATCAAGGATTGCTTTAGAAAGACAACAGCTTAGCTTAGATGAAATATTCTCTGAAAACAGAAGCCAAATAATAATAAAAGATATGGTAGACCTTAGTGAATGTAGCCCAGAAGTAGCCGAAATATTCAATGTTTTGTGCAAATACAATGTTTCTGAAAGTAGAATAGAAGATGGCAAGGTAATCATTGAGGGTTCAGTGCAAAGTAACATTTTATATCTGGCAAACAGTGAAGACCAACCAGTTTTCTGTCACAAAAAAGATATACCTTTTAGGCATGAAGCTGATATAGCGGGTATAAGCAGAGATATGAAGGCTGACGTTTCATTGGAAATAGAGCACTGCAACTACAGCATGATATCCTCCAATCAGGTTGAAATCCGAGCTGTTATTGGTGTGGACACAAGGGTAGAAACAAAAAAAATCGTGCCTGTAATTAATAAGATAAATGAGAACGTAATAGATGAAAAGAGACTGGTATTAATGCCTAGTGTAATCGTATATATTATACAACCAGGTGATAGCTTGTGGAAAATAGCAAAGAAGTATGGCATAACAGTGGAAGATTTGATGAAAATCAATAATTTAACTGAAAAGGATATGCTAATGCCAGGTCAGCATATAATAATACTTAAAAAAGTAGCATAATAGTACCTCTAAAACTTTAAAGATAAATTTATTTAAAAGTGCTTGAGAAAATATTCAAGCACTTTTTTTATTGTTTAAGAAAAAGATTTATGTTCGGCGAGTATCAATTGTATTTATATTGATATTATTGAAACTTAAATACGTTGTAAACCATGGGATTCTTGATTCTTATTGATATAAAATTGTACTTTGTATATAATGTACTTAAGGTACAATAAAATAATAACTTCCCCTTCAAAATAGGGTTTAATTATTTAGTTGTTCCTATACATTTGATAAAGGGATATGAATAGATGATTTCATTAGATGCACATGCAAAGATAAATTTGTCTCTAGATGTCCTGAATAAAAGGGAAGATGGATATCACAATCTGCTAATGATTATGCAGACAATACAGTTACACGATACTATTTCCATCAACGAAATTTCAGCTGGAGTGGAAATAAAATGTGATGCACCCTATGTTCCAAACAACAGCACGAATATAGCTTATAAGGCTGCAGAGGCCATGATTAACAAGTATAAGCTTGATGCTGGAGTCAGAATTGTAATACATAAAAAAATTCCAGTTGCTGCGGGGCTTGCAGGTGGAAGCACAGATGCAGCAGCAGTTTTAAAGGGGATTAATACCCTATTTAAGCTTGACCTTGAGCAAAATGAGCTGATTCAAATAGGCAAGACAATTGGTGCAGATGTACCGTATTGTATTATGGGTGGGACAGCATTGGCAGAAGGTATAGGAGATAAGCTAACGCAGCTAGCGCCACTGGGGAAAATACCTATTATACTAATTAAGCCAAGAATTGGTGTATCAACAGCGTGGGTATTCAAAAATCTGGATTTGGCTAGAGTAGGTGACAGACCTAACACTGGGATGTTAATTTCTGCAATAGAAAATAGAGATATCAGGATTATTGCTGAAAACATGCGTAATGTATTGGAGAGTGTTACGCTTTCCAAGTATCTTGTGATACAGAAGATTAAAAAGGATCTTAAGGCAAAAGGTGCTTTAGGAAGCATGATGAGCGGAAGTGGCCCTACAGTGCTAGGAATATTTGAGGATGAGAAAAAAGCTAAAAGCGCTTTTAATAAATTGAGAAATAGTAAGCATGAGTGTTTTTTAACATATATGGTATAGCGCAAAAAGGATAGTAATTTTATTATAATTTGTGGCCCGCGGCGGCGGATGGAGGCTATTAATATGGCAGGGAAATTGTCTAAAATAAATTTGAATGATTATAAGCCATTGAGAGAGGTTATTTTTATTTCACTCAGGGAAGCTATCATTATTGGAGAGCTACGTCCAGGGGAAAGACTTATGGAGGTTCAGCTTGCGGAGAAGATGGGAGTTAGCAGAACTCCTGTGAGAGAGGCTATTAGAAAATTGGAATTAGAGGGTCTTGTAGATATGATTCCTAGGAAGGGCGCACATGTGGCCGAGCTTTCTGTAAAAGATATAATGGACGTACTGGAGGTCAGGGCTTCTCTAGATGGTCTGGCAACAGCATTAGCAGCTGAAAGAATTACGGAAGACGAATTGAAGGAATTAAAGCATATTAACACTCAGTTTTCTTCATATATTGAAAAGGAAAATCTAAATGGATCAATCAAGAAAGACGTAGAATTTCATGATATTATTTACAATGCGTCTAGAAATGATAAGCTCATATCTATTTTGAATAATCTCAGAGAGCAGGTACAGCGATTTAGAGTAATTTACTTGAAAGACTATAGCAGCCCTAAGAATCTTATAAAAGAACATTATGATATTCTTGATGCTGTGGAATCAAGAACTATAGAATCCGCAAGAAGTTTTGCAAAAACACATATTGTGAATCAAGAGGCTACAATTTTAAACTCAATAAAGCTGCAAAAGAACAATTAATATTGTTTTTAACAGACATTTTTAATATTTTTGTATATAATTATAAGTAATGACTAAATAAAAAACACTGTTTTCAAGTGAGATATGTAGTGGAAATTTATTATTTGGTCATTCCTAGGAAGTAAAATCTTATAATAGCTTTAAGAAGGAAAAAACATGTGGTTTAATGAATTTTTATCAAAATATAAATCTGGTATTTCACATGAATTTATATTTTATTTTAATGTCAAAGATATGATGGACAACACTAGAAATTTCTTTAGGTATATAGATGAGGAATTTATTAGACAGAGGAATTTTGGAATTGTGGCTTTCTATGACATATCGAGAGGCCTTACTTTTTTAGAGCCTGCCATGGAACGCGAGTTTAATAAGATTACTGGCAACGAGGTAGCAAGTCTATTTCATTCTATGCCATCTAAAATATTTCCGTTTATAGACACCGCACTCAAAAGCACCAAAATGGCGTTGTTTATTGATCATGCAGAGAAGATTGTACCAGCAGGGGATATAGGTAATATGACGTTAGAAGAGAGAATGTCCCTTATTTGGATGTCTGAGTGGTCAGTTAATGCTAAAATTTCATCTAATGGAAGTACAATATTTATGCTTGCCGACAATCTTGCAGATGTTAGCCGTGAATTTTTGAAGCCCTCCTATCGAATTGAACCGATTTTAGTAGAATTGCCGGGCGAGGGGGAAAGGAAGAGCTATATTGAATTCCTACTTGAGGATAATTCCACCAAGTCAGAAATATCTATAGATGAGTTTGCTAAGCTTTCGTCTGGATTAAATAGAAAGAGTATAAAGGATATTAAGCTAAAAGCAGAGGCTGAGGGAGTTCCTATCACCTTTGAGTTTATAAAGCAAAAGAAGCATGATGTACTCAAGAAGGAGTACGGAGATGTTTTGGAATTTATTTATCCTGAGATAGACTTTGATGATTTAGGAGGTATGGAGGCTGCAAAGGGTTACCTGACCAAAAACATTATTGAGCCCATAAGAAGAGGAGACTCAAGGAGAGTCCCAATGGGAATACTGTTATGTGGACCATCGGGAACAGGGAAGACACTTTTAGTAGAGGCTCTAGCTAAATCGAGTGGTTTTAATTGTGTAAAAATAGACATGTCAAGAATTCTGGGACAGTATGTTGGAGAGAGCGAAAAAAACTTCAAAAAGTGTTTGCTAGGAGCCAAGTCTCAAGAGCCTGTAATTGTTTTTGTTGATGAGATAGACACAGCCTTTAGAAGAGGAGAATCTGGGGATAGTGGTGTAAGCAGAAATATATTTAGTGAATTTTTACAGTTTACCAGTAATACAAATAATAGGGGTAGAGTAATTTTTATTGCGGCAACAAATAGACCCGATCTTATCGACGCGGCATTAAAGAGAGCGGGAAGGTTTGATAAGAAGATACCAATTCTCCTGCCAGAGACTCAGGAACGGGCCGCTATCTTTAAAATTATAATTAACAAATATGGCATTGAGACCAATATACAAGATTTTATCCCTTTTTCAAAATTGGCTGAGAATTATACCGGTGCAGAGATTGATACAGTAGTAAGGAAGGCTTATGAGCTTGCTTGCAATAAAACAGAAGATAATCCAGTCATAACAGGACCTATTCTTAAAGAGGCTTTAAAAAAATGCAGACCAAGTACACAGGATGTGGAATTTATGACTGAGCTTGCAATCGCAGAGTGCGATGATATTGATTTGTTACCACAAAAATACTGGTCAAGGTTTGAGAAAGCACCGAAGTAACTATAAACACACATTTTAATTAAATTGTTATTTACTTTGTAATGGTTTTAATATAAATTAAAAGTATTGAATAATTGTAATAAAAAAATAATATGGAAAATATATTTAAATATTTTAAGGAGGAAGAAGAATGGGCTTATTTAGTAGACTTGGAAGTATGTTTAGAGGATTTTTTGGATTGTTTGTTGGGAATATTGAGGAAAGAAATCCAGAGGCATTATTTGAAGATATTAAAAATCAGATTGATAAGGCAAGGCGTCAGGCAGAACAGCAGATAATTGAAATTCAAACTAGTGCTGAGATGATTAAGATAGAAATGAAAGCTGCTGAGAGAAACTTAAATGCTGTTAAAGCAAGAGTTGATTCTGCTCAAAGGGCAGCTGATAAAGAGCTTTTGATTGAAATTCTGGTGCAAGAGGAAGAATACCAAACTGTTTATGAAACCAATAAGATTACTTATGAAAATGCAATGATTCAGGTTGAGAAGATACGTGAGGATTACAAGATATTTGAGTCTGAGATGAATGCTAAATTAAACGAACTCAAAACCTTGAAGTCACAAGCTAAAATGGCTAATTTGCGTGAGAATATCAATTCCGTTAATTCTCAGTATACATCAAAAAACAGCAGTGTTGGAAGTGTAAATGACAACCTTGATAGAGCTCGTGATATTGTTAATAAAAAAACTGCAAGAGCAAATGCTGTGGAGTCACTAAACCAAGGAAATATGGATATGAAGCTCAAGAGACTGGATATGAATTCTACAAGAGACAGGGCAAAAGCAAGGGCAGATGCTCTCTTAGGTGGAGATACTGGTGGATTTGAAGTCAAGGAAAAAACAGAAAATAAGGCTTCAAATTAATAAATTAAAGAAAATAAGGAAGATCAAACATGGAAACATTTATACGTAAAGCAGAGAAATCTGACTTATTAAGAATAACAGATATTTATAACTGGGCAGTTAAGAATACAACGGCCTCATTTGATATTAACCCGCAAACAGTAGAACAAAGGGCTGCTTGGTTTTCACACTACGGTGATAGACACCCATTAATTGTTTGTGAGGTTGAAGGCTATGTAGTTGGCTATGCCTGCCTTTCAGAATTTAGGGCCAAAGAAGGGTATAATAACACTTGCGAGCTGTCGGTATATATTGATCCAGAGTATCAAAGGTGTGGCATTGGACAGGAACTAATGAGATGTGTAATTGAGATGAGCAGAGAGATAGGATTTCATGTTGTAATGTCAGGCATTACTTCAGATAATGAAATAAGTATTAAAATGCATTTAAAATTTGGATTTGAACTTTGTGGACATATGAAAGAAGTAGGGTTTAAATTTGGTAGGTATTTAGATTGTTTATTTTATCAGTTATTCATTTAAAAATTTGAGAGTAAATAAAGGTTAGTAGAGGCAAATATGAACGGGAATTTATTTTATAGTGCTATTTTTAGATTTAGAAATTTCGCAACTCTATTATTTTGGTGTGCATTTGTATATTTTTTGAGTGAAAATGGAGTTGCGGGGATGCAGGATGTTACAAATATAGGACCTTCAACACTAATAACAGGGGCTTATGGTGTAGGTGGTGTACTCTACCTTACGCTTGTTATGCAAAGCCTTTTTAGTAATAGTTATAGAGAAGAAGTTATAAGAAAAGAGAAGAAGAAAGCAATTAATGGTCTAAATCGCCAATGCATGAAATTGTCTATGCAAACAAGAAATTTTACATCGCCAATTCAAAGACAAAAGCTGAGAAAAATTATGAAGGATAAAGACGACATTTTTATTTCTCTTAAAAGAGGAGATCAGCAAAGCTATTTAAAAGAAAAAATAGTGGAGAAGAGCCTAAATTTGGTTATTTCATATACTAAGCTTATGACCAACTACTCTATTAGGAGCAAAGAGCTATCTGAGATAAATATCAGCGATTTGATGACCAAAATCAATGCAAATCGTAGAAAACTCAGTTTTATGAAGGATGAAAGAATGATTGAGGATGTTAAAAGCATTGTAGAAATGGATCAGCAGGTTATACAAAGGGTTAAAGACGAAAAGAATGAGCTTGAGAGAATACATGCCCGATTAGATTATATTGAGAGTATGATAAGTATGTTCAAACACCAAATCATTTCAAGCATAGAATCAGAAGAAATGGTTGAAAAATTAGATACAGCAGTAAATGAGGCAACAGCGCTTGATACTGTATTACAAGAGAGAAGAAGAAATAAGATAAGATCGTAATACGAAAATACGAAAGAGAATATAATCAACCGACCAGCATTTGTAGTTTTATCACAAATCGAGGGGGCGAAACATGGAAAGTACTACCATCTATACTTCTCCGTTTATAGAGATTACTAAAAAGAGCGATGGGTTTTATTTACAATCCTATAAAAAGGGATTTAGTGTGGATGAGTTCAACAAAATAATTGGTTCTCATCCAGAAATTCAGATATCGAATTTTACAGTTATAAAAGAGGCACTGGTTTTTGCGCCGCAACAAGCACGCAATTTTGCTTTTGTAAAAGAAAAAGTGGTAATAGAAGTATCTGGAGATGAATTAAGGGCTTTTATTACTCTTAATGTTAACGAAAGTGAATTAGAAGGAACTAATATTATTAAAGAAGTAGTTTCAAAATTATATCTAGAGGGTGTCATCTATGGAATCAAAAAGGATGCCTTTTTAAGTTTATATTTGAATAAACCGATTCTTATTGCTGAGGGCTTGCTACCTGTGGCGGGAGCTGATTCTGAAAATAAAGTTTACAAATTAAAAGAGATTAGACCTGAAATAAAAGAGGATGGAAACGTTGATCACTATGAATTGAACCTGATTAATATGGTGGAAAAGGGAGAGTGGCTTGGTGAAAGAATTCAAGCTACGCAAGGCAAAGAGGGCAGAACTGTCCGTGGAAATCCGTTAAAGCCAATGCCGGGGAAAAACTACCCGTTCTTATATGATAAAAAAACAGTTAAAGAGATTGGGGTAGGAAATAAGTCGACTTTTTATGCCATAAGCAGTGGGGCAGTTTTTTTTAAAGGAGATAGCATAGGCGTATCAAATCACCTTGAAATTGAAGAAAGCATAGGGGTTAAGACTGGAAATGTAGATTTTGACGGGTATCTAACTATTAAAGGAACAGTAGAGGACAATTTTTCTGTAGCATCGACGAAGGATATAGAGGTACTAAGTGAATATGGTGTGGGAAACGTCAAAGAGATCAGAAGTCATGAGGGAAGCATATACATAAGGGGAGGGATAGTTGGAAGAGGAAAAACTACTATCAGATGCAAAAAAAATCTTTATATAAAATATGTAGCTGATGCTGATATATTTTGTGAGGGAAGCGTACATGTTGGGTTCTACTGCTTAAATAGTAATATTACCGCTAAAGAGGTAATCCTCGATTCGATCAAGGGACAGATAATGGGTGGGACTATAAATGCTGAAATTAGAGTGATTTCGGCCATATTAGGTTCTTCAAGTGAGAAGAGAACAAATATATGCGTAAAAGGCTTTGATAGAAATGATTTTAAGAATACTCTAGATGATTTATCTCAAAAAATAAATATAATTAAGGCTGAAATATATCAATATAAACAGAGGATATCCATTTTTTCAAATATACATGAAGGTGGTCAAGCAAGAAAAGATGAATATGATAGTTTGAATGAGAAATATAATGACCTTAGAATCTCCCTTCAGGAAAATGAAGAAAACAAAAAAAATATGATGAATTATCTTAGAACAAAGGGTGAGGGAGAAATAACTATTCTAAAAAATGCATTCCCCAATACTATGCTGGAGATTAAAAAAGTCCAAAAAGAGATTCAAAGATATGTATTCAGAGTAAGCTATTACTATAACGAAGGAATAATTAAGGAAATGTAAGGATATTGCTCAACGTTGAATGAAGCAACTTCTGGGAGGTAACAAAGAATGAAGTCTATATTACAGAGAATAGAAGATGAAAAAAAGGACAAAGTTCTTTCAACTAAGCTATATAGATATTCTGGTTTGGTGCAGGCTATAGACTTTTTTTCACAAAAGTTAGTATTTGAGCAAATAATTGATGCAGCATTTGATTTTATAAATGAGTTGTTACTAGTTGAAAAGTCAGCAATATATGTTATTGAAAATGCTACTTATGTAGCAAAAAAGGTTAAGGGGTTTTCTGGAGACTTAGATAATATAGAAATCACAACTGATTTGAAAAACCTTGCTACATTTTATGGAAATATACTTTATGAGAGAGAAAAAATAATCAAGTTTTTTCAACCAGAATTGATTGATTTACTTGAAATAAATGCCATAGTTCCACTGATAATAGAAGGCAATCTTTATGGTTTTATTATATTTCAAAATAAAAATATTGGAGAAGCTGACTACAAAATTTCTGAGGCTCTTATGAGACTGGTAAATAATGCTTTAGAAAATTTCAATAGATATGAGAAATTGATAAAGGCTAATTCCGAGCTTGATGAGAAGATATTTAATCTATTCGCAATAAATCAATCATCAAAGGTTTTGCTGAGTGAGCTTAGGATGGACGTACTATACGAAATATCTGTTGAGGTATTCTCGGAACTTACTCGCAGTAAGATTACAGGATATGTCCTTTTTGATGAAAGAAGTGATAGATATATATTAAAGGGTTTTAAGGATGTATTTTATAAGACTAAGGATGTTGTTATAAGGCTTATACTAAACAGCTCAGAAAAAATAAATCCAAATAAAGTTATAATTGATCTCGAAAATGAGAAGGACTACGCCTATTTTGACAATTTATTTAATAGAGCAGGTATTCAGGCTAATGTTCAACTAGAGCAGCTAGAGGCGAGATATATTGTTTTAATACTTAAAAACAGCCAAATTCTTGGGTTTGTTACATTAAGTGAAACAGTTACAGGTAGCGAATATAGCGATGGTGTTTTTGAGCTCATTGAGAGTTTGGCAGCATCCACATATACGGCTCTTAGCAATGCTAACTTGTTTGAAGTGGTTAATGATCAAAAAAGCATAATACAGAAAAAACTAGACAAGCTAATTTCTCTTAACAAGCTTGTAAAAAATATTAGCAGTTCTTCTAGAGCAGACACATTGCTAGAAATGGCGACTAAAACATTGCAAATTTCCTTTAATGTAGATAAAGGTGCATTTTGCCTTTACAAAAAGGAAACAAATGAATTTGAGTTTTCAAAGACAATTAATATTGACCAGTGCAATAATAAAACCATAATCCCAAACCAGAAGTGGAAACGAGTTTTTGAGGGAGATTGCGCATATTCAATAGGGCAAGCAAATGTAGCTGAATATCTAGGAGAAGAACATGTCGACAAAATAGGTGATGCGCAGGGTGTGTTGATAATTCCTGTATATATTGATCTGATGGAAATTGAGCTATTAGGCGTAATAATTGTTTTTAAATATGAAGGTTTGCAGCTAGACAATGAAGAAAATATGTTAATTTTGGAAACAATAGCAGGGAATATAGCACCAGTTTTAAATAACCTTATGATAATGCAGATACAGCAAAGATTTATGTTACCAAACTTTATTGAGCTATTTAAAAACGATTTGAAGGAAGAAATAAAGTTAGCTATAGAGTACAATACAAATTTATCAGTTGTTCAAATAGAAGATGATAGGGACTTCTTATTTAATGGCAATTCAACTTTAGAAAACCTTAAAGAGAATTTTAAAAGGGTCTATCCATTTTCATACAATAATATTTTTATCATTGAAGATGATAATGCTAATGAATTAGAAGCTAAAATAAGAAGCTGTACAAATCTGGAGAACTTAAAAATTAAAAAAATGGTATTGGGAAGTGAGTTCAAAAACTTTGCTGGTTTTTTCGAGCTCTATAGGTAGACATCAGATATACAGAGTTTTTAGAATTGGATAAAATAACATAGTGGATGGTGTTTCTGTGGAATTGCTTTTAGGGACAGACATTATAGAGGTAGGTAGATTAAAATTAGCTATTGAGGACGGTGAAAATGGGCGCTTTTCAGCCAGGGTATTCACAACAAATGAGATAAATTACTGTGAAAGTAAAAACTCCTCAAAATACCAGAGCTATGCGGCGAGATTTGCAGGCAAAGAAGCAGTTGCCAAGGCCTTTGGTACAGGAATAGGTGAAAATGCATTTTTTAACGAAATTGAGATATTAAATGATGAATTGGGAAAGCCCTTTGTAAAGCTACACGGAAGAGCAAAAGACTACTATGCTTCTTTGGGTGCCTCAGGGATCTCTATTACGATGTCACATTGCAGGGAGTATGCTGTTGCATATGTTGCAATTACTGTTGATAAGGGCTAATGTATAAAGGATATAGTCAAAACTTTCCCAGATAGAATCATTCCAGTCACAGTGCTGGTATATGTATCCCCTAAGAATGATTAGCAAAACTATTTGAAAATCTGGGATTGTGGGAGGTTTCACGTGAAACAAATTTCTTTTATTCATATGGCAGATTTACATCTTGATGCGCCATTTTCATCGCTTGCAGATGTGGATAAGGCGAGCATCAGGAGGAATGAGCTTGTAAACTGTCTTCAAAGTATTGTTGAAAAGGTGCGGGCTCAGAATGTGGAATTATTAATAATCAGTGGAGACTTTTTTGAGGATAGCAGTGTTAGAGGCTCAACTATATTGACTGCTAAGAATCTATTTTCGGAGCTATACAAAACTGAAATAATTATTATTCCAGGAAATCACGATCCGATAAGAGAAAATTCATACTATAAAGTTTCAAAATGGAGCAGTAATGTACACATTCTTGAGGATTCTGGACAGGTATTGTATTTGGAAAAATATAATGCCTGTATTTATAACATGGGGGCTAGAGGCGATGTAACTAAGGATTGCCTCACTATTTTTGATAAAGATATCTCGAGTGAGAGATTTAATATATTAATTTTCCACGGAACAGTGGATATACCTTTTGAGGAGGAAAACTATAATTCTATAACCTCAAAAGAGATATTTTCATTGGGTATGGATTATGTTGCGTTGGGTCACATGCATTGCTATTCGCGCCTCCAAAATGGAAGAACTGTGATGATTAATCCCGGAAGCCCTGAACCAATGGGGTTTGATGAGGAGGGTGAACATGGCTATATTCAGGGCAGAATAATACTTTCTGAAGAAAATCAAAAGAGCGTTGAAGCCGAATTTGTTCATTCTGCAACCAGACATTATTACAATGTGGAAATAAATGTAAACAATTGTACGTGTGCTGAAGAGATAATAGAAAAAATGCGCTTAGCGGAGCAGCTGAAACTTTTCCAAACAGATTTATATAGTATTACGTTTAAGGGATTCGTTCCAAAGGAATACATAATAGGGATTAAAAGCATATTAGAAGCTTTTCAGCAGAGTTGCTTTTTTATGAAAATAAAAAATCAGACGTCAATTCAGTTTGACTATGAACAGTATCTTGAAGACCCAGGAATAAAAGGTGAATTTGTTCGAAGGATACTGGATATGCAAGAAAATGAAACTCTAGCAGAGCGACGCGAAACCTTACATATGGCGCTACAGTATGGACTTCAAGCTATAGAAAGCGGACGCATAGACCAATAACTGCCTAATTTCACTATATTATTTGGCAGGGTAAGAAATTTTATTACATTATGTAGTCGCTAGCGGCTAATGGGGGTCAAAAGTGAAAATCAGTAGTCTTCACGTGAGGGGATTCGGCAAAATTGAAGAGTTTAGCAATACCCTTTCAAATGGCTTGAATGTGATATATGGACCAAATGAAAGCGGAAAGTCAACTCTGATGGCGTTTATTAAGGCCATGCTGTATGGACTAAAAGGTGGAAGAGCTAGCAAGGATGGAGTAGCGGCATCGTCTAAGCTGTATATGCCCTGGAGCAAAGCCTCATATGGTGGATATATGGATTTCAAGCTTGATAATGGCAAATCTTACAGAATTGACAGGGCTTTTGATAATGGAGTTGTAAAGCTATATGATGAGTCATTTAATGACATCACAATCAGTTTTGCAGATTGTAAAGACGGAAATGGTATTGCAGAAAAGTTGATTGGACTGGGTGAGAGTCTTTTTGAAAGAACTGTTTATATAAAGCAGATGGGAACAAGGATAGACAATTCCGCATCAAAAGATTTGATAGATAGAATATCAAACATAAGACAAAGTGGGGCGGAGGATATTTCATATAACAAGGCCAATGCTGCTTTGAAGGAGGCTTTGAAGCAACAGGTTGGAACGGATAGGAGCTATACTAGGCCCCTAGACATTATCAACACACGGCTTGATGAATTGAACACAACCAAAAACACGATCCAAGATGAAAACAAAAACCTTTTGGATGCAAGGATAAAGCAGGAAGACCTGGTTTTTCAGATTAGTAAGCTCACCGAAAAAGAGAAACTTTTTGCCAGATTAATAGAGTTTTGTCAACTAAAAGATAAACTTAAACTTCAGCAAGAAAAGAATGAAGAATTGCGCTTTTTGAATGATGGAATTAAGCAGTCGCAAAAAAATATTAATACTATGGCTAAAGACAAAGCATTGCTTGATCAGGAGATTGATAATAATTCTAAGTATTTAGTCATGTTGGTTGAACAGAGAAATTGTAGAGTGCAAAAGGTATCTGACATAAATAATACAGAGAAAGCTGCAGACTATTTTCAGGAGGAGCTTTCAAAAAATATTGTGGATGTACTGCAAGATAAAATTCGTGCTCAAATAGCTTGCCTTAGAGCTTTGGATATTTGCAGTATATTATCGCTTATTGCTGTAATCGGAGTTGGCTGTGGAGCTTTTGCTTTTAAGGCTATATCGCCATGGGTAACAGCTGTGCCAGTACTGATAACCATAGCTACTGTTGCGCTTAGACTCAAGAGCAATAGTGAGCTTAAAGCACTAGAGGGTGAACAAAGAGAGCTTTGCGAAAAGAGTGGCAAACTCGAAAATGAGCTCAAGAACGCACATAAAATAGAACAAATATTGCAGCAGCAAAGGGTTAGCTTAAACGGCAGAATAACTAACGAAAACATACAATATGAACAGTTGGTAAAAAGGCTAGAGAATCAAAATATTAATTTCAAGCAAATAGCTTTGGCTACATTGGAGAATGAGCTAGATAGAGTCTCTGAAAGCATCTCAGGGCTAAGGATGGCTGCAGATTTGAATTTGGCTTGGACGGAAAAAGAGCTGTTTGAGAATGTTTTAGAAAACAATAGTGAAAGTCAATGCTTAAGAATAACTGAACTGAAGGAGTTTTTAACAGCTCAAGTTCAGCAAAAGAAGCTTGAAAATGCCACATTAGAGGCTAATATTAAAAAAAGTGAAAACACTCAGAAGGTGGAAATAGTAGAAGGTGAGATTGCAAGATTAACGCAGCGCAAGAGAAGTCTTGAACAAAGGGGAGAAGCTTTGATGATTGCCATTAAAATCCTTGAAGAGGCTACTAATGATGTTCAGAAAAAATATTTACCAGTTATGAATAAAGTTCTTAAGGGTACTTTTTCTGAATTTACTGCTCAGAAGTATTCTGACATCAGGGCAGGAGAGAATTTGAACATAATGCTGAGTGACCCTAAAACTGAAATGGTTGTTCCCGTGTACATGCTAAGCAGTGGCACTATAGACCAAATGTACTTAGCACTTAGAATTGCAATTTCTGAGACCGTGCTAAATATTAGCGAAAGCCTTCCATTTATTATGGATGAGCCCTTTGCACAATATGATGATGAAAGAACAGATAATGCGTTAAAATGCATTTATGAGATTAGCAAAAAGCAACAGGTAATTGTTTTTACTTGCAAGCAAAGAGAGGTTGATTTAATTGGTAGTAAATATTCTTGTAAAATCTGTTCATTGACATAAAGGGAAATTAGAAATATATTTAAGGAACAACTAAATTATAATAATGTATTAGAGATAGAGGCAAGTATGAAAAAGAGAGATTTAGTCACAAAAACTATAGTGGCAATAATGATATTGATTTTGTTTTTAGGGGGCTGCGGAAGTAGGGTAATTCCACTCACTTTGAATGAGCAGTTACTAAGCGGAATAACGCGTGAAAATGCTGCAGTGATTACAGAGGCCGTGGTAGACATGTTTGATAAGCCTGATATAATGAGTACAAGGACAACTCAGGTGCTCTTTAATCAGGTAGTAAATATAATAAAAGAAGAAAATTCATGGATGAATATAAAATTATTAGACGGTAGCTCAGGCTGGGTAAAGAATAAGTATGTTAGCAGGGATACTGATAGTGTTATAAATGGTACTATCAATACTAAAATAATTGTTACCGCCAAAGTGATAGATGTTTACACGGGAACTACTAATAATGTTAATTACAAGAAAATAGTTCTAGGAACCGAGTTGTATTCATCTGGTAAATCAAAAACAGGGTATAATGTTCTGATGCCCGACAACAAGAGAGGTTGGATAGAGGAAGGCGGAGTAATCGCAATACCAATAAGCGATAATTTAATATCAAAAACAACAAGTAACGATTTTACGCAAACTATCAAAAAATTCAATGGAACAATATTTATTCTTGGCGGAATCAGCAGATGGGGCATAGATTCTTCTGGGCTTGTATACATTTGCAGCAGAATTAATGGTGTAGATGTACCAAGAAAGCTGGAGGATATGAAAAAAGCTGGAACTGCTGTACAACAAAAGGACATAAAGGCTGGAGACTTACTGTTTTTTAGTACAGATAGCCTTAAGAAGGATGTTTATGATGTTGCAGTATACCTGGGGAAAAATGAATTTGTACACTCCAGTAGAACTAAAGGAGTTATAACTGAATCGTTAGATGATACCTATTTTAAAGACAGGGTATGTGGGATTAGGCGGATATTCTAGAATATTAACTCAACTTTCCCAATTAGGAGCAATCCTGTTTTATTATTTGCTTGTTCCTAGCGAAATCATTTTAAAATTTGTAATTGTTCATTACGTCCAGAAACCAGCCTTCCAAGCAGCGCAGCTATGTCGGATGCAGAATGTGGTTTCCCCAAAAACCTTGAACTTTCGCGCATTGCGTTTAAGGCTACAGGGTCATTTGCTACTTGAGATAGTACATTTACAAGCTGGCTAGAGTCATCTATCTTACTTGCAACGCCGCTTCTGATAAGAAAGTTGGCGTTACCTTCTTCTTGACCTGGAATAGGAGAAACTATGAAAATAGGCAAACCCTTCACCAGAGCCTCAGAAACAGTCATGCCCCCTGGCTTAGTAATTAAAAGGTCAGAAATATCCATTAACTCATTAACCCGATCGGTATAACTTAATATCAGCACCTTCTTACGGCTATTCTTTGCAGAATCCTCCAACTGACGCTTTAATTTCTGGTTAGTGCCGGTCACTGCTATTATTTGTAGGTCTATGTCACAATCAAGAAGTGAGGTCATGGTGTTCTCTATATGACCAAAGCCCATTCCTCCACCCATAACCAAAACGGTAAATTTATTATCTAGCCCTAATTCTCTAAGCAAGCTCTTTTTATCTACCTGAGTGAGGAATTTTGGCGACACTGGTATTCCATAAGGAAATATTATGCCACTGGGGATTCCACGACTAATCATCTCCAATTTCATTATTTCATTAGCGACGATAAAGGCATCCATTCCGCTGTCGAGCCAAAGCGGATGAACTACATAGTCTGTTAATATAGCCACAGTAGGTATATTAAGCTCGTTCCTTTCCTTGAGCGAGGATAACATCTGCATAGGAAAAGGATGAGTACATACAATAGCTGAGGGTTTATAATCATTTATTAGCCGCTTCAGCTTATAAGATAAAAGCTTATTTAAGGCCTTGCTCATATCATAAATGCCTGTGCCTGTACCCGAAGCAGTATAAAGCATGCTATATAGCTTTGGGCTTCTTTTCAAAGTACCAAGATAGCTACTAACTATCACTTTATCAATAATAGGATTTATATATTTTAAAGCATCCAAAACATCGACTGACCATCCACTGAATTGTTTTTCAATGGATTCCCTTAATGCTTCAGCAGCCTTCATATGACCAGCCCCAACAGAAACATATAGTACTAATACCCTCATAGTGAATCTCCATGTCAATAATTTTAATGTTAAGCTAAATAGTTGTTTTTGATCTATATATAGATTTTTGACAGTATAATGCTGATTAATACGTGGAGTTGTATAAATTAAGTAATAATACAAGATAGAACAAATTAATAAATGACGAATATTTTATTAGATTATAAGGAACAACTAAAAATAACGTTACTAAAATACCATGAATTTTAAAGGAGGTACAAGATTGAGAAAGCTCATAAAAATATTGGCTTTTTGCTTAATAGTAGTTTTAAGCCTGACATTTTTGGGTCAAGGTAAAATGTATTTTACAAGTAGCGCGCCTTCTCTAAAAATAGGGGATAAGGGGCAAGAGGTAAAAGACATGCAGCAGGAATTAGAAAATTGGGGCTATTTTAATGGAAATGTAGATGGAATATTTGATTCAAATACGTTTGCGTCTGTGCTTAGATACCAGAGGACATATGGCCTTAATGCAAACGGAGTTGCAGATGAAAATACACTTCTTACTATGGGACTAGGGCAGATTGTGGAATCTGGTACAGCTTATGCGGCTTCTAAGCATGTTTCAGATGTTCAGATACTTGCCAGAGTTATAAATGGAGAAGCGAGGGGTGAGCCTTTCGAAGGTCAAGTTGCAGTTGGTGCAGTAATTTTAAACAGGGTAAAAAGCTCACGATTTCCTAAAACTTTAGCAGGGGTTATCTATCAGCCAGGTGCTTTCACTGCTGTGGTAGATGGACAAATCGACGTACCTATTAATCCCAAATCAACTGTGGTAAAAGCAGCACGAGATGCTCTTGCCGGCTGGGATCCAACAGATGGCTGCTTATACTACTGGAATCCGGCAACAGCTACCAGTAAATGGATTTGGTCGAGGAAGGTACATCTTAAAATAGGAAGACACTGGTTCGGTATATAAAAATGGAGGTGAATTAATTGGAGCAAAACGAATATAAAGATATAGATAATCATGATGATAAGTTGAGCAAGAGAAGAAATCATTCTTGGGCAGTTCCTATTGCTATATTTGCAGTAATGGCTTTGATTGGAGTATCAACTTGGGGATATTACCAAAACAAAATGCTGAAGGATTTACAAATACAAACGGGTAATCAGTACAGTAGGGCTTTTTTAGATTTGGCTGACTATGTCGACAATGTAGAGGTGCTATTGGCAAAATCATTAGTAACATCTACTCCACTAAGTACGTCTGCAATGCTTGAAGAGGTTTGGAGACAGGCAAATTTGGCACAAACAAATATGGGACAGTTGCCAGTTTCACCGCCTATACTTGAAAAAACATCTAATTTTTTAACTCAAGTGGGAGACCTGGCATATGCTTTGAACACAAAAACACTAAATGGCACACCATTAAGTGACAAGGAGTACGAAAGCGTTAAACAACTGCATGGATATTCATTATCCTTGCAAAAGAACTTACATGGAATTCAGAGTCAAATCAATGCAGGCAAAATGACATGGGGAATAAATGGTGGAGCTAAATTGCTAAGTGCTACAAAAGTGAAGGATCCACAGGTAGGTCAAGTAGAGAATATTGATAAAAACTTTCAAGAATATCCATCCCTTATTTACGATGGCCCATATTCTGACCATATGCTAAATTCCAAGCCTTTAGGATTAAATTCTGAAAAGGTTAGTGTAGAAAAAGCAAAGGAACTTGTAATAAAATTCCTGGGAGATGATAAGGTTCAGGAGGTTAAGCAGCTAGAAACAAATGCAGAAGCCAACTTAAAGACCTATCGTTTCAAGGTACTATACAAGAACTCGACTGAGGATCAGAGTGCAGAGATTAATATAACTCAGCAAGGTGGGCAGATTTCTTCGATGCTCAGAAATAGAGATTTTGCCAAAGATACGTTAACAATGGAACAAGCCAAAAAAGCAGGCTTAGCATTTTTGACCCAAAACGGGTTCAAAAACATGAAGGATACGTATTATGAAAAAGCCGATGGTACAGCTGTGATATGCTACGCATATACTCAAGATGATGTAATAGTTTACCCTGATCAAGTGAAGGTGAAGGTAGCCTTGGACAACGGCGAAATAGTGGGGATAGAGTCAAAAGGATACCTATATAATCATATACAAAGAGAAATACCAAAGGCAAAGATTACAATAGAAGAGGCTCGTAAAAAGATTAATCAAAAACTTGTGATAACGAGCCAAGGTAAAGCTATTATACCAACTGATTTCAAAACAGAAAAGTATTGTTATGAATTTCAAGGTAAGATCGATAGCAATAATTTTTTAATATATATAAATTGCTTGACGGGAGCAGAAGAGGATATATTGATGCTCATCACCACAGAAAATGGCACGCTTACGATGTAATGCTCTCTTGGAAAGTGAATGTGTTTAAAAATGCCTTGCTCAGTGTGCAGTGACTGAGCAAGGCATTTTTTCGTCCATTTCTAGTAAGTAAATTGCCTAGGACACATTTCTGAAAATACGATATTACTTGACTCATATATTGCCAGATATTACAATTGGCTTATATTGTGGGAAAGGGAATTATGGTATAATATTTTTGAAGGGGGAATGATGATTATGCCAGTAATATCGAGATTTTATGGTATTTGGTATTGTAATAAAGATGTACTTTAATGACCATTTACCACCTCATTTTCATGCCATATACGGTGAATGTGTTGGTATGTTTGATATTATAAGTTTTGAAATGATGGAAGGAGATTTGCCTATGAGAGCAAAAAAGCTAGCAACAGAGTGGGCAAAAATCAATAAAGAGGAATTGGTAAAAATGTGGGAAAGTAAAGATTTTAAACAACTTGCAGGTTTGGAATAAGGGTGATAGCATGAATCCAAAAATTGTTGATGTAAAACCTATAAATGGTTATATTTTGGAAATAAAATTCAATAACGATGTAATAAAAAACTATGACATGAGTAGATGGGTAACAGATAGTAGATTTGAAGCTTTAAAGAACAAAGATTTATTTACTAATGTTAAAGTTGATATCGGAGGATATGGAATTAGTTGGAATGATGAAATTGATTTAAGTGAATATGAATTATGGACTAATGGGGTGTTAGTCAACTAAAAGTCAGATGAAAAATCTGGCTTTTTTGCTGCTGAAGCCCTAATTGAGGATGTAGAATGGGATGGGGAAAAAGAATTAATAAACACTTTTGTATAATATTAGGTAAAAGATAGTAATAATGGAGCATATTCAAATATAGTCGTATATGGTAGTATTTAGAGGAACCAACGTAATAAGTCTATTTTTTAATGTACTTAATTTGTCATTATAAAACCTATTGAGGTGTTTATTGAAAAATGGGGGTAACAGCATGGGGCATAATTTTAATAACAAAATTGTAGAATCAAATTTATACTCGCGTGACAGCATTATAACAGATGTTAATAAGGAATTCACCGATTGTACAGGTTTTACAACCGATGAGCTACTCGGTAAATCACTTAAGATAATAGAGCAACAAAAGCAGCAGATAGAGCAACTAAAGTACGAGGTAGAACAAAAAAATACACAGCTAATTAGTATACTTGAAAATTTATCTGAGGGAGTAATGGTTTCAGATAATAAAGGTAAATATATAATGATGAATCCAGAAGCAAAGAGATTAGTTTACCAATCGAGTCATGTAATTGATGCAGGCGATTCATCTAGAAATACCCACTATTTTGATATAGAAGGCAATGATATACCATTTGAAAATCTTCCTGAAATTAGAGCCTTAAGAGGTGAAAGCATAAAAAACGCTAAGATGTTTGTACGCCATCCTAATAAAGAGTATTTTATGGAAGTTAGTTCGACTCCAAGTTATGCTGCCAATGGCGATTTATCCATGGTAGTATCGTGTTTTCATGAGATTACTGAAACAATTCAGCAATCTAGAAAAATTCTAGAACAGAAAAAGCAATTAGAAGCTATCATAGAAAATATTGCTGATGGAATTTCTATTTTTGATAATAAAGGAAAATATATATTATTTAACAAATCAGCAAGGGAGATGTCTCCCGTATATTCTGAAAACACGTACAAGGTAGGTGATAGGAATAACCAATGTGAGCTTTATGATATCGATGGAGAGAAAATTGATTCAGAAAATATTCCAGCTCGTAGAGTTCTAAGGGGTGAAAAATTTAAAAATATGAGAATGGCAATAAAGTTTTCTCATAAAACATCACAAATAGATGTTAGTGGAACACCTATTTATGATAATGAAGGAAACTTCTCAATCGGTGTACTTTGCAGTCGAGATATGACAGACAATTTTAAGTACGAAAATATTTTAAAAGATAAGAACAAGTTTTTAGATAGACTTTTAGATAATTTTGAATTACCTGTGGTTAGACTATCCTGTACTGATTTAAAGATTTTGGAAATAAACCAAAAGGCATTTTATATGTTGAAAACATTTTTACCACATATTGAATCAGCAGTGAAAATAAAAGGAACTAAAATTACAGATATGGTTACACCTTTTAACGAAACTGAGTATTTTCAGAAAATTAACGAAGTAATTAAAGAGAAGAAAACTAAGTATCTAAATAGAAAAGTGCATTTGATAAATGGAAACGAAGTGTATTGGAACGTTATCTTTGAACCTATGCTTGAAGTAAATGATGAAATCAAAGAAATATTAATATTAATAATAGATGTTACTGATGAAATAAAGTCTAATATAGTGATGGGGAAAGCAATGAAATCACAGGAAGAATTTTTTGCTAACATATCCCATGAACTAAGAACACCATTAAATGTTATAGCTTCAACTATTCAGTTACTTAAGATGTATTACAGCGATGAATCGCTGAACAATAGGAAGGAGTCAATTATTAAATATATTGACTCCATGAAGAAAAACTGCTATCGGTTATCCAAACTCATTAATAATATAGTTGATTCATCAAAGATTGAAGCTGGATTCTTTGAACTTAACTTATTAAATCATAATATTGTGGAAGTTGTAGAAGAAATAGTAATATCTGTAACTAATTTTACTGACAGTAAAGGACTAAATATTATTTTTGATACAGATAGTGAAGAAAAAATTATTGCTTGTGATCCAGAAAAAATAGAGCGAATAATATTAAACCTAATATCAAATGCTATAAAATTTTCAAATCATGGTGGTGAAATATTTGTAGACATTAAGGATAAGAGTGAGTTTGTTGAAATATCAGTCAAGGATAATGGCATAGGAATTGAAGAGAAGTACTTAGATATGATATTTGATAGGTTTAAGCAAGTAGATAAATCGCTAACGAGAAATGCAGAAGGTACAGGTATTGGCTTAAGTTTAGTTAAGTCCATTGTAGAATTACATGGTGGTAGTATATCTGTTGAAAGTGAATATGGAAAAGGGAGTAAGTTTATTGTTGTTCTTCCTACAAGGGAAGTAATGCAACAAAATATGATATTTAGTAGTAACATAAGAGATAATAGTGAGATTATTCAAGTGGAACTTTCAGATGTTTAAGGAGTGTAGAATAAAGATTATATGAATATTTATAAGCGTTACTTTAAGAAATATAGATTTATGTTTTTAATGGCAATTAGTGGCGTGTTTTTTGAAGCAGTGTGTGATTTGCTCCAACCTACAATTATGGCTCACATTATTGACGATGGCATTAAAAACAATCAAGTGGAAGCGGTTCTAAAGTTTGGCCTTTTAATGCTAACAATTACAATATGTGGCGCCGGCTTTGCCGCTACCCGTAATATTTTGGCAAGTAAGGTTTCTCAAAGTTTTGGAGCCGATCTAAGATATGATGTTTTTGCAAAAATAATGAAATTTTCTGAAGTCAGCGCAGATAGTCTTGAGAGCGGCTCCCTTATAACGCGAATGACTAATGATACCTCTCAGATAATTCAATTCGTCAACGGAATAATGAGAATATTTCTAAAAGCCCCGCTTACCTGTATTGGCAGCATTATACTTGCTTTTATGCTCAGTCCATCAATGAGTATTGTTTTGTTTTTGGCTGTTGCTATTGTAGCTGTTTTTATTTCTATCAGCATGAAGATGAGCTATTCACGCTTTGCAAAAGTGCAAATAGCAATTGATAAAGTTAATACTGTAGTTCAGGAATATTTATTGGGTATCCGTCTTGTAAAGGCTTTCGGGCGTTTTAATGATGAAGAAAACAAGTTTGATGTCGCCAACTCAGATTTGTCAAATAA
The DNA here is from genome assembly GCA_036507975.1 of Ruminiclostridium sp. Taxonomy (GTDB): domain Bacteria; phylum Bacillota; class Clostridia; order Acetivibrionales; family DSM-1351; genus Ruminiclostridium. Next base: position 10,745 of record DATCID010000102.1, on the reverse strand, counting down.
AAGCGTTTCTTCACAACTTGTTATTTCATATTTTGCTCCTCTTATGTCGCTGACGGTTAGCGTTGGAATGGTTTTGATTATTTATTTAGGAAGCATTTTATTTGGCAAGGGGCATATCGAAGTCGGTAAAGTTGCGGCTTTTATTAATTATATGACTCAGATTTTAACTTCGCTTATTATGATAACTAATATATTCAATACCTTTGTCAGAACGAAAGCATCAACAGAAAGGGTAAATCAAGTTTTAAACAGTGACGAAGATTTTGAAGGAACAGAAAATCCGTTAAAATTCAACTCTGGTCAGCTTGAGTTTAAAAATATAACTTTTGCATATCCGAGTGGAAGTGGGATACCCACAATAAAAAATCTGTCTTTTCAAGTTAATGACGGTGAAACTTTAGCTGTTATCGGACCAACTGGTTCAGGTAAATCAACGCTTGCCTGGCTGTGTCTGCACTTTTATGACGTCGAAGAGGGCACGATTTATTTAAACGGGGAGGATATCAGTAAACTTGACTGCAATACGTTAAGGCACAATATTGCAATTGCACCACAAAAGAGCATGCTTTTTACGGGAACTGTTTTTGATAATATAGCATGGGGAAATCCGACGGCGGACAAAGAAACAGTCATAAAAGCTGCACAGGCAGCGCAGGCGGACGAATTTATTCAAAATATGCCCAATAAATATGATAGTCTTCTAGGACAGAGTGGAGTAAACCTTTCAGGAGGTCAGAAGCAGAGAATTTCTATTGCTAGGGCTTTGGTCAAGGGTTCACCTGTTCTGATATTTGACGATTGCACAAGTGCTCTTGATGCGGTTACCGAAGCTAAGGTAAGAAGAGCTCTGAAAAACTTAGAGACTAAAAAAACAGTTATAATAATAACTCAAAGGATTGGAACCGCAATGTCTGCGGATAAAATTCTAGTTTTGGATAACGGAGTTAATGTGGGCTTTGGAAGTCACTCTCACTTATTTAATTTGTGCAAAACCTATAGAGATATCTATGATTCTCAAATTGGGGGTGATGAGTAGTTATGGCAAATAAAAATTCCGATCAGAAATATGATAGTATGCCTAAATTTGGAAGAGCTGGCGGCGGGCATCAGAGGTTTCAACCTACTGCCAAGCCTAAAAATACTAAAGGTACGCTGCTCAGATTGATGAAAATGTATATGAAATGGCGGACGTCGCTTTTATTTGCGGTTAGTTTGACCATACTTTCTGCGACCGTTTCTCTGCTTACGCCATTTTTATTGGGAAAGGCAATTAATACCTTTGATATTAAAACTAATACTGTGAATACACATCTTTTGACGATAATTCTAACCTCACTTGTTTTTTGCTATTTGGCGAGCTGGGGTATAGATACTGTAAACGGAGTGCTCATGGCAAAGGTTACTCAAAAACTGGTGAAGCACATTAGAAGTGAATTTTTTTCCAAGCTACAAAGGATCTCCTTGAATTTTTATGATACAAGATCCCATGGTGATACAATGAGCAGGATAACAAATGATGTTGATAATATAAGTAGTACAGTGGCTCAGACCACAACACAGCTGATTTCAAGCGTTTTCTCGATTACAGGCTCCTTTATTATGATGCTCATTCTAAGCCCGATTTTAACTTTAGTTGCTTTGATAACTATTCCATTGGTATTTATTCTTACAAAGATAATCGCAGGACGCAGCCGTAAATATTTTACAGGTCAGCAGCAAATGCTAGGGGCGCTTAATGGGGTCATTGAAGAAAATATTGTGGGACTTAAAATGGTAAAATCCTTCAATCGGCAGCAGAAGGTTTTATCTGATTTTAAAGATGTTAATCATGAGCTATGCAATAATTCTACCAAAGCTCAGATCTGGGCAGGCTTCATGATGCCATTTATGAATGTTATAAATAACTTAAGTTTTACTTTCATTGCCTGCGGAGGTGGGCTGCTAGCGGTAGATGGAAAGATGACCGTTGGTGTAGTTATAATGTTTCTTACATATTCGAAGCAATTCGGATGGCCTCTCAATAATATTGCCGGAATGTTTAACACAATTCAGTCGGCTTTAGCCGGGGCTGAAAGAGTTTTTGAAATATTAGATGAAGAGGAAGAAGTCCCGGATAAGAAGGATGTTAAAGAGTTTGACAATCCAAAAGGAAAAGTCGAATTTAAAAATGTGTCATTTTCCTACAACACAGGAAGACCTGTTTTGAAAAACATAAGTTTCGAAGTGAATTCAGGTGAAGTCATTGCGCTAGTTGGTGAAACCGGAGCGGGAAAGACCACTATTGTAAACCTTTTGACTCGTTTTTATGAATTGAATGAAGGCCAAATATTAATTGACGATGTTAATATAACGGATATTTCAAGGAAAGACTTGCGGCACTGTTTTTCGGTAGTTTTACAGGATACTTGCCTTTTTACAGGGACTATAGCCGATAATATCAGGTATTCGAGACCTGGCGCGTCTGATTCAGAAGTCAAAGCAGCCGCAAAACTTGCCCATGCCGATGATTTCATCTCACGTTTGCCAAAAGGCTATAATACGCTTGTTACAGGAAGTGCAGACAATCTCAGTCAAGGTCAGCGGCAGCTACTTGCAATTGCACGGGCCATTTTGTGTAATGCTCCTATTTTAATCTTGGACGAAGCAACAAGCAGCGTAGACACAAAAACGGAGAAAGAAATACAGCATGCACTGCTTATGCTTATGGAGAATCACACCAGCTTTTTAATAGCTCATCGTCTTTCCACCATACGTGATGCAGATAAAATTCTAGTCATTGGTAATGGCGATATTCTGGAAAGCGGAACACATGCTGAGCTTATGAATAACAAGAGCACATATTATAAAATGGTTGTCAGCCAGATGGGGTTGGATGAAGAAGATGAGTAAATGAAAAAAATGCCTCACTCAAATGATGTATGTATTCTAACATCAATTTGGAGGTTTACACACTTTGAAACGTTTTCAAAAAGTCAGTGATTTGTTATCCTTGAATTCAGTAGGAGACATGCCAGTGGCTTTTTTGAAAATAGTGGAAAAATAGTTTGTATTTATGTAACCAACTTTTTCAGCTATTTCATTGTTTTTATACTTACCTTCCATTATCAACTCTTTTGCCCGGTTAATTCTTAAGTTATTCAAATAATTTGTAAAAGAATCACCAACTTCACTTTTAAACAATTGGCCGAGATAAAAAGCATTCAACTCAAACTCGGAAGCAACTGTTTTGAGGTTAATATCATTATTATAGTGACTGTTCAAATAGGACAAAATTTTTCTGATCGAGGGACTTTGCTTATGTTCTTCTGAATCAAGTATATTTATACATGTGAGTGCCATTTCCTTCAGCCAGTTTTCCAGATCATAAAGAGTCTCAAATTTGTACACATTGAAAAATAGTTCATTAGCATCTTCGAAAACTGTACTTGTGTTAGAATTTAATGAGCGGACGAAATTTACCATGCTAAACAGTATGGTAACCGTAATGTTTCGAATAGCAGATGGGTTGAGATTTTCAATATTATGAAATTTAGTAAAGATATCTTTTATTACACTGTTAATAGATTGAAGTTCTCGACATCTTAGCGCTTCATTCAAAGCCATCAAATCATCCTTAATATCTATAAAAGCTTTTCCAGGGGATACTGCTACTCGATCATAAAACAACACATGATTGTAACCTAGCACTAGACAGTAATCCTGTATTGTCTTTGCCTGTTTATAACTTCTGTATACAAGCCTGTAATCCACTTCTACACTTCCAACAGAAACGAATACATCTACTTTTAAATTCATGTTGATATTTTGCTTGCAATCGTATAGTACCTTCTTTATTTCGGGAATTCGATTTAAAAGGTCATTTCCTGAAAACAGCAGTATAAAATCGCTATCTATGTCATGGAAAACAGTGCCAAGCGTGCTTTCAGTAATAGTCTGGCAGCAAATGTTCTGTATGGAAGCGCGCAGGAGAATGCTATCATCAATATCTGGATTGTCATATATTGACTTGGTAGATATTTTTAGAATTGCTACTAAAAAATGAGAGTTTTTTATGTTTATATTGAGAAAGCTGGCTTTTTCCCTTAATTCCCTGTCACTTACATTATTTGTAACCCAACGTAGGAGAATATTATCTCTTAATATTTTAAGTCCCTGTTGTATTTCTTTATTTTCGCATAGCTCATTTTCTATGGTATCCACAGTATTGATGAGCGTAGATATAAATTCTTCATCATCAACCGGTTTCAACAGGTAATTTTCAATTCCAAGTTTTGCTGCTTCTTTTACATATTCGAAGTCATTGTAACCACTTAAAACAATACACTTTATATTTTTCTTTTCCCTCTTGATATACCTGATAAGCTCCAAACCAGCCATTTTTGGCATTTTGATATCTGTAATAAGAAGATTCACATTATGTGAATCTATAATATCTTTTGCCTCAAGCCCATTATTGACCAAACCTACAATTTCCAGCCCGTATTCTTCCCAGTTTATGATATTGGCTAAACCTTCAAGTATAAATGGCTCATCGTCTGCGATTAAAACTTTATACATGCATTTTCAACTCCTCTACAGTTTTAGCTAATATTTTTATTTTTACGGTTGTGCCTTTATCCTGGTTGCTTAATATTTCAATTCCACATTCCTGGCCGAATATTATTTTAATCCGTTCATTTACATTGGTAAGACCAATACTACCCGTATTGGTCGGACAATCTGATTTTAACATGTTTTTAATTACAGCTAGGTCATTCTCCTTGATACCTGTTCCATTATCGATTATGGAGATATAAATGTATTCGTCTTCTTTACAAGCCTTTATGCATATAGTATTGTTACTGCTGCTGCTGTCAAACCCATGAAAGATATAGTTTTCAATGATTGGTTGGATGACATGACGGATGATTCCATACTCAAGAATGCTATTGTCTATATCAAAAGTAACAGATAACCTATTGCCGTAGCGTATTTCAAAAAGCTTGAGATACAGCATTGAACTTTCTACTTCTTCATTTATATCTATAATTGTAGCTTCTTTAATTGTATTCCTAAATAATTTTGACAGGATAAGTATCATGTCACCTGCTTCTGTGGCACCACTGGTATTTGCCTTCATGCGTATGGCTTCAAGTGTGTTGTATAGAAAGTGGGGGTTGATTTGGGCTTGCAAGGCCATAAGTTGTGCACTTTTTTGCTTGAGTTCAGATATATATACCCGGTTGATGTATCTCTCAAGATCACTGCACATTTTGTTCATACCCTCTGAAATCTCATAAAATTCGTCTTTTGATAAACTTAAGCGAATTCTGGTTTTTAGATCACCCTGACGTATTTTTTTAATTGCATGCATGATAGTGCTGATACGTCTTGAAAATACCCTTGTTGTTATGTATGAAAGAATCAATACCGCGAGTATACAAAAAAAAGACACTAAAAAAACAGTTCTCCTTGCATTGCTTATTTTTTCCAGTGACTTGCCTACAGGCATAATGCCAATAACAGTTATACCCAAGTCACTATTTTGAAATTTATTTATAATACATTCCTGTCCTTCTAGTACCAAACGGGGTTTATTCTCTTTGAGCAGGTTTGAGTAAGGGATTTTACTGTCGTAATACCCGTTTGAAGAATCATAAATGACACTGCCATCATCAAGCAGTACTAATATATCACTGGTGACCTCTTCATAGTACCGGTGAATGGTTTTTGCAATTTCATCAACATCGAAGTCCACAACTAGTGTTCCAACATTATTGTAATTACTAAGTAATTTAATGTTCATAGCCATTGTATATATGTTTTTTTTAGGAAGATAAACAGAGGTTGAGGAAGGGTAAAGTCTAACGTTGGGGGAAAAATCTCTGAATTGTTCAAGTATTTTGGGATTCTTGAATGAACTGGCAGGGTAACTATCCTTGGAATTTTTAGACACAAGATAGCAGGTTTCATCTAATTTTTTATAGAGGGTGACACCTGTCATGTCAGTGTCGATGGAAAATGTTGAGTTAAGATAGTCAATAAAACGCTCCCGCATTTCAAAGTATTCCAGACTGGAAGTATCCAAATCAAATTCCAGAAATTCAAACACCCTTCTGTCGGGTGATGCTTTGCTGTATGCCTGCTTTGCAAGCTGGAGTACCACATTTCGCTTTTGATCAAATAAAGAACTTATATTATATAAAACCAACTTATCGTATCTATTATCCCTTTCAATTGAGGAAGAAGTAATGTTTCCCGAAATAATCTGAGCTAATGCGAATAGAGCCACAATGACTATACAGGTATTCACCAGGAACATCTTGTTGAAAAATTTAATATTTAATAAAGACTTTAAAAGCCTTATCAGCATAGAAATCAGACCACCTATCTTTTTTTCGAGAATTATTTATTACTATCTATTAATCTTACGTTATTAGATGAATAGTTTCAACACCATTTAATGGCGTATGTGATTTTTGAAGTGAAAACAATGATTTTTAAAATAACAATTTGAGAGAACCTGTTATACAATAAAAATGTGAAAAGGAGGACGATATAATTGAATCATAAACACACAGATTTAAATAGAGTTCACCATATCAACTGGAGCCATGGAAAGACAGTACTTTTACTTATGACTATCCCCTCTTTCCTGTTTGTTTTGGTGTTCTCCTATGTACCAATTTTTGGTTGGGCATATGCATTTTTTGACTACAGTATAGGAATGAAGCTTTCTCAGTGTGACTTTAGAGGTCTTTATTTCATAAAGCTGGCTTTGTCTGATACTTATCTTTTGGGGGTATTAAAAAACACTCTGGCATTAAGCTTTTTAGGACTGTTAAATCTTCCATTAGCTTGTATTTTTGCTATATTTCTATCCCAGATGAAAGGAAGAATCTACAAGAAATTTATACAGTCAGCGGCGACATTGCCATTTTTCATCAGTTGGGTTATTGTTTTCTCAATGGCATATTCGTTATTTGCCATTGATAATGGATTAGTAAACAAGGTGCTTTTAGACTTAAATGTCATATCAAGTCCAATAGATCCTATTGCAAACGGAGGTTTTGCCTGGATTTTTCAAACAAGTCTGGCGTTATGGAAAGGTGTAGGATATAACGCAATTATATTTTTTGCCGCAATAGCCGGAATAGACACTCAACTGTATGACGCTGCAGATGTCGACGGTGCAGGAAGGTTTAAAAAAATGTGGCATGTGACTATACCCGGCATAATCCCAACATTTATTACCTTGATGCTTATCGGTATTGGTTTTATGCTTTCAAATGGATTTGACCAGTATTATGTTTTTATGAATCCGATGGTTCAAGAAAAAATTGAAGTTTTGGATTATTATGTCTATAAAGTAGGTCTAATGCAGAATGATGTAACTGTGGGTACTGCATTAAGTATGACAAAGACAATTGTAAGTGTTTTACTTCTCTTTAGCGTCAACTTTCTCTCCAAAAAAGCTAGAGGGCAATCAATCTTATAATTGAAAGAGGTGATATAAAATAATGAAAATGAAATCTGCAAAAATTGATGAGAATGTATTTCAAGTAATTAATACAATAGCCTTTACCTTGATACTTCTAGTTTGCTTGTATCCTTTTTATAGCATACTTATCATTTCACTAAGTGACGCCAAATTAGCCGCGAAATATCCTGTAATTTTTTATCCCCTTGGTTTCACTTTAAAAAATTATATGGAGGTTATCAGATTAAAGGGGTTATACCTTGCATTTGCAGTATCAGTGGCAAGAACAGTTTCAGGAACTGCAATCACTCTGTTTTTTACAAGTATGCTGGCATATACTCTGACGAAAAGTGAACTTGTTGGCAGAAAAATATTTTATCGAATTACAGTTACCTCTATGTATTTGAATGCAGGACTTATTCCATGGTATTTAACCATGAGAAACTTGCATTTGAAAGACAACTTTTTACTTTATATTCTTCCATCTGCCGTATCGGTATTCAGTATGATTCTGATTAAGACGTATATAGAACAAATATCTCCAGCTCTTGAAGAGTCAGCATTGGTTGATGGCGCAGGCTACTTCACGATATTTTTAAGGATTGTGGTACCAGTATCCACACCAGTCCTTGCAGCTGTAACTGTTTTTACCGCTGTAGGTCAATGGAATACCTGGATGGACAACCTGCTGCTTGTAAACAATCATAACCTGACTACGCTGCAACTATTGCTGTTTAATTATTTGAGGCAGGCTGAGGCCATTGTGTCAGCTGCGAAAAGTAATGGAGGTAACATGCTGTCGACAGGGTACAGCATATCTCCTTTTTCAATAAGGATGACTGTTACTATGATTGTAACCCTTCCTATCCTGTTGGTATATCCGGTAGTTCAGAAATACTTTGTCAGTGGAATTATGCTGGGGGCTGTTAAGGGTTAGGTAATTTTTGGCATATACAGCTGTACTTGAGCTGTGATGTAATAGATAGTAATATATTTTATAGGAGGTAAAATTAATGAGAAAAGTGAGAAAATTACTAGCAGTGTTAGTTGCAGTATCCATAGTTGCTTCATTTGCAGGATGCGGTGGCAGTGCTTCAAAAAGCGAAGCTACAAATGCGACAGGAACACAGCAAGAAGCTAGTACAGGTACCAGTACAAGTCCCCAAAAAGAGCCTGTAACACTAAAATGTTATTTTGCTGCAGGCATTATTCCAATCACTCCCGGAATTCAGGATGATCCAGTTGCAAAGGAAATTGAGAAGCAAACAGGTGTAACAATCGATGTTATGGTTGGTAGTGCGGATCAAGCCAAAGTAATGGTGGCAAGTGGAGATTTGGCAGATATTAGTTCTTTTGGCGATATAGCTACAATTAATTCTCTCATCAAGGCTGGCAGCATTACACCACTTGATGAATATTTGACCAATGCTTCAAATATACAAAAGAATGGGGACAAAGCTTTAAGATTTAGTAAAGAGTTTATTAGCAACGGCACAGGAAAAACCTTTGCACTTCCCGAACGTGCCAAGAAGATTGCTTCACCAATTGCTACAGGGCAGAATGGTGTTTTTCTCAGATGGGATTATTATAAGGAACTCGGGACTCCTGAAATAAATAATGCCGATGATTTAATCAAAGTACTTGCTGATATGCAGAAAAAGCACCCTACTAATGCAGATGGTAAAAAGACTTACGGAGTTTCTACAATAGCCGACTGGGGTCCTAGTGCTGCTTACAGTGGAATCAGTTACCTGGCAAAATATTCAGGGCTCAGTGGAATCCAAGGTTTTGCCAACTTTAATATTAAAAGCAATGAATATGTTCCCTTGCTTGATGATAAAAATACCCTTTGGAAAGGTATCGAATTTTACAACAAGGCTTACAGAGCCGGTATTCTAGACCCTGAATCCTTTACTCAAAAAACTGAAAACTGGATTGGAAAGAACAATGAGGGAAGAAACCTTTGCGTATTTGCAGAGTGGATGATACAGGCAGCAAATGCAGACCTGGCAAAGAGTAGCAATAGGTCTGCATCATATGTTGATGTTCCTATGCTGGATACTGCGGAATATACCAGTGTATATGACAGAATGTCACCTTTGGGAATGACAGGGCGAATGCTGGTTGTTTCCTCAAAATGTAAAGCTCCGCAAAGGGCTGTTGACCTTTTTGATTATTTATTCTCGGAAGAAGGTTCGAGGACTATACTCACAGGCACCAAAGGTAGAACATGGACTGAAGATGGTGGCAAGCTAAAGGTTACTGCTGAGGCCGTGGCTGGTGATGCTGATTATAGAACAAAAGAAGCAGTACACAAGTATGAAGGATTAGTTGGACTTGATTATGATGCTTTGGATAGTAACGGTCAATTCCTTGATCTTTTCCTTGAGCCGGATACCGCTTCTGTATCGTATACCTCTGCACAAAAGGATTACATTCAACATTACGGAGCATCGAGTTTAATGGATGTCATAGCAAAAAGAACGAACAAGGTTACAATGAACGAAGCAATTACAGCTCTTGCAACTCCGCTGACTCCAGATATGAACAGGATCCAATCGAAGATAACTGATTATCTGTCGACAAATGCACCAAAGCTCGTGATGGCTAAGGATGATGCTTCTTTCAAGGCACAGAAGGAGAAAATGTTTTCAGATATCAAGAAAATGGACTACGACAAACTAAATATGTTTGTTCAAGATGGTTTTAAACAAGCGGTAGAAAAAGCAAAAAGCTATTAATTAAGGCAGGTAACACTTAAATGAATGATTCTGGCCCAAAAGGCTAGGATCATTCATTTTAAGATTCTAAAATAGCATTATACATGGATATAACGATAGTGCCTAAAGACATCTACTAAATGTTTATGACATAATAAAGGGAAAAAGGAAAAAAATTTTGATTTTAATTGAGGAGGAGTTTTATGTCATTTCCAGAAAATTTTTTATGGGGTACCGCTACAAGTGCAGCACAAATTGAGGGCGGTGCTTTTGAAGATGGTCGTACAGCAAGTATATGGGATACTTTTTCGAAGAAGGAAGGTAAGATATTTAACCTAGAAACACCAACTACTGCTTGTGATAGTTATCACCAGTATATGCGTGATATTAGCAATTTGGTGAAACTAGGGGTAAACAGTTATCGTTTTTCTATCTGTTGGTCAAGGGTTATGCCAGATGGAACAGGTAGAATAAACCCAAAAGGACTTGATTACTATAAAAAAGTCATTGAACAACTTCATAAAAATAATATTGCTCCTAATGTCACGCTATACCATTGGGATTTG
>DATCID010000101.1:0-5799 GCA_036507975.1 Ruminiclostridium sp. | reverse complement strand
TTTTTTCCATCTGTTCCCATTAATATCTTTATACAAGGTATATCTAGCAGGGCCTGGCCATACATCTTTATACTTGGATCAAGGAAGTCAACTACTGAATGAGAAATTATTGCAACGGCTGCTTCATATTTTCTAGCTCTTTTTTCAACATTTCTCAGGAATACTAATGACTGTGGTACATTTGGATCGATCATCAGATATGCTTCATCTGAGATAAGTAATACTCTCTCTTCTCTATCTCTTGACATCTGCTCCCAGCACCACTGAAGAACTGTAAAGTACTGTGTCCTTTTTATGCTGTCTGAAGTATTTTGCAAGTCATGGGTATCCAAGCATACACATCTTGTTTGAGTACTTATTGTTGTATGTCCATTCCACAGAAATTGATCTGAACCATTTACAATGTCATAGAGCAAGAATGAAAGATCAATATATATTTTCTTAATGTCCTGATTCTCCTCTTTATCTCTTCTCACTTCTATAACCTCAAACAAGTTCGTAAATATGGGGAAATTTTCGTTCTTTAACGAACTAATATCTGTATCCCAAAAAATCCCGAATTTATTATATATATCAATTAGACAAAGTTTAAGAGCTGCTGTGTGCATGTCTGTTAACGATGGTTTATATAGGTTGAAAAATATTTCTAGGGTTTTCATATGCAGGGCCATATCTCCCATGCCGTTACCTTCATCTGAGAATAGATGTTCACCTGCTTCGTCTTCATCATCTGTAGGTACAGGACGTATCTGTAATGGATTTATCCGCCCCTTACTTCCACCGCCACAATTTATCCAGTCACCATGAAGATTTTTACACAGCTCTTTATATTCTGACTCTGGGTCTATAATAAGAATCTTGGTGCCACGCATATATTCAGAAAGTATAATATGCTTTATAGTTGTACTTTTGCCAACCCCTGCGACACCCATAATTACCATGTTTGAGTTGGTTCTATCTCCGCCACGTTTCCATGGATCTATTACAATTAATCCTCCCGAATTATCCTTACCAAAATAGTATCCTTCTCCATCATTTAACCCACTAGCCGCAAACGGAAAGCCTCCTATAAAGCTCGATAGCGGTAGTATCCTTTGAGTTATCTGTTCAATTTTGTACTCCGTTGAATAGAATGGTGACATTTGCTTGAAGCCTTCTTTTTGCAAGCTGGATAAAACTCTGCCTTTACACCTTGCAACTGCAATTGCACTTTCAACCTTTTGGCATACTTTTTTTAATAGTTTTTCATCACGCGTTATAGGAGCAATAAGTACACTCATTGCTCCTATCTTTTCACCATGTTGGTCAACTTGTATTATCATTTTTTCTGCATCTTCTGCTGCTCTTTCTGCTCTCATTGCTACTAGTCTGTCTTTTGCGCTATCTGCTTCACCTCGCTTTTGCCGAATGGTATTTGATAAACTCTCTAAAAATGCAGAATCATCGACAGGCGTGAATGTAATACTTGCTATGGTTGATGGTATATTGGTTAGCCTAGACAGCCATCCATAATCAACTGTCTGAGGATACTTAACAATACCGTAAACTCTCCCTGAGCTCTCACCAACTATTATTGTATTTTGCTTAAATTCCATTCCAATAGGCGTTATGCTATTTAGTAATGCGCCATTTATAGGTACTTCATCTATTTGCTTTTTAGACATATATTTATCCTTCCTTCCCTGGGGCAACCATGCTCTCTATTATTGGCATGGCTGCACGCACATCTGTATTCTCAATGTGAACATATGCTGGATTTGTTACTAGATTTGAAAGACGAATTATTTCATCTTCATTTAAAATATCGCCATTTATATTTGACGATGTAAAATATCCAAGCAGGCTGAAGCATCTCTTTTGAAGCTCATTTTCAGCACCGTCTGAATACTTGTCCCATATTTTTATATAGAACTGTCTCTCCACAACTTCTCCAGATAGGGCATAATTGCTCATGGCCTGCATCTCATTTTTAAGTATTTCTTTTTGTATAGGATCATTTGATTCAGTAAGCAGCTCACTATATTCCTTTACCAGTGGTGAAATATCTACAGGTCGACTAAGTGCTATAAAACCAAACTTGTATGCTTCTGCAGAGAGCTCAGCGGTCAGCTGCCTTGTAAGCGTTCGCTTTTCTCTTGCCGAGAGTAAATCCGGTGAGATTGGATATATTCTTATGTACATAAAAATATATCCATCCCTGGTATATAGATATTTATCTGTAATATCTTTGACGTTGACAAACTCCTGTGCTGTAAGCTCTTCTTGAGTTTTACTTCTTGATCCTCTAACAGTTTTTTTGCTGCCTGTCGGCACTTTACTTTTTGATCTTGAATTGCTACTGTTTATAAAAACTAGAACTATGCAGCCTCCCACTACTGCTAACAAAGGGAAAATAATTGCTATTAAATCCATTAATTGAGTCACCCCACATTTGATTTATTTTGTATTAAGTTTTAGTTGTGAAAATCTACTTTTCTAACTGCTGAAAAATCGATAACGTAATATCCACTTGGCTATCTCACATGTGCCCACTCCTCATCTTCATCTTCTTCATCCTCAAGCTGTCCATTACATTCATATCCTGAATCATTCTCTGCTTCAGCTGTATTCGGGATCTCATCACCATTCTCATTTTCTATTTCACCTGTATTCAAAACCTCATCCTCAGTCACATTTTCACTATCATCACAGGTATTGTCAGAATCTACTCCAGTCCCATTAATGTCTTCAATTTTCTCCTTAGCTATTTCCTCCTCAATATTCTCTTTTTTATCTTTTTCTTCGGCACGCTTTTTAATTTTCTTTTCAGTACCTTCAAGGCATTCCACCATTAGTTCTGCACTTAATAGATTTTCTGGAATTATGTCTGTGCAGTTAATCATCCTTGATATAAAAGCTTGCAGCATACCTGTTATTGCTCTGTATATTTTCCAATCAATAATCTTAATTACAGTAAATGAGCATATGCCAAATGCTTTGTCTCCTATTTTTACTTTGTGAAGTCTTTCAATTCCGATAATATTAACCTTCTCACCCTTTTCAAAGTTCTCTGCTATGTATGTTGCATTTTTGTCCCAAGCTGTGATGTTTACAGGTATGCTATCTTTTGTTTGATTTGAAGAGTTTACAAAAATGCAGTTATCCATAACAAATCTTTTCTTACCTTCTACTATTACTTTTTTTAATTCCGGCTCTCGTGCCAATCTACCTGAAATAATTAGCACATCCACTTCCCCCTCTCATTGCCTATATAATAATTTAGGCGATAGAATAATGTATTCTACCGCCTAAAAAGGTTCTTGCAATTCTTATTTAGATTTGCTGTTCCCCTGCTTCTTCTTCAAACTCATAACCATTAAAATTTGAATCATCTGCATCTGATCCAACTTCTAAATACCCATCTTGAGATTTTTGTGCCTGGTCTTCTTTCTGAGCTTCTTGTGTCCGTTCAGTAAAGCTGTTTTCCAAACGCGACAACGTATTTCCTAAAAACTTTACCGTATTAATGTACATATCCCAGTCCAGAACCTTCCTTACTGTGAAAATACATTCTGTAAATGCCTTATCGCCTACCTTTCTATCATGTGGTGTTTCCTGAGCAACAAGCTGAATGCTGTCGCCCTTATTAAAGTGCTCTTGAATAAACTTTGCATTATCACCCCATGCAGTAATATTCATGGGAACATCCTTTCCTTGCTGTGTGTTTGTGACAAACACACAGTTATTCATCATACGGTTTGCCTTTAGGTGATACTCCTTCCTTAATTTCACATTCTCTTGCTAGACGACCTGAAATAATATTCATCTGAATACACCTTCCTTTTTTTTATTATTTAAATGGCCTTGACCACTTTCTAAATTTGGCTATGAAAATTTTGTGGAAAAAGAAAAACAGCCTATCACTAAGCTGTTTTGATTGCTGAATTTTTAGGTTGTTTTAACATAAAGCATCACAAAATTTGCGAATAGTGCCGTAACCGCTCGTTTTGGGGACTATGATCTTATAAATAAAGCAGCAAGTATTTTCTTCTTTGCCCCTTTATGTTACTTACCATCTTTTGGAAATAACCAATATTATTAATGAACACTCCCCGTGGCAGAGACCACGGGGTATCTAATGGAGACGGACTTCGTAACAAAAACTAACTGCTGATTTGTCAGCGTAGCAGAGCTACGGGGAATTCCCCATCCCGTTACGATTAAATAATAGAACTAAAAAGCTATGGTATATAAATGGTTGTAGTTATGTCAGTATCATAGACATAACTACAACCATTTTGGACTTCATCATACTTTTTTATATTATCCTGATCTACCCTTAGTTAGAAAGCAAAACTAAAGATAACTGTTTGAATGCATTAATTATTAGTAGTACACACTAGCAATTAACTTAAAAAAGTTTGAGTAAATTATTCAAAGTCACCAAATATCCACGATTCCGAAGTTCCAGTAATACGATAGTGGATGTTGATTGTATCCATATCTGTCCACGTCTGGTTAACATTCTTACCAACAACTACTGTCAAATTGATCCAATCATCCTGCACAGGAGTAGAACTACCTATTTCAGATAAAGGTATCTTCATTTCTACTCTACCAGTGCTCGTATTCCACTCAAATTGCCCACTTGTCATATCTTTATTAAATGTCCAATTGTTATTGCTAACAGAGTATTTTTGGAAGTTACTAGAGTCACTGTTTCTTACATAAGCATAGGCCATATTTCTACCAAGATAAGTACCATTAATAGATGTTGTCTTTGTAGGGTCAGTTCCATTGTGATCCTCACTGAATAATGCTACCTGGAATTTTTTATTTGGATCATTAAAAACAGGAAGTATCCCTGATTCATTATCCACACGCAAGTAGAGATTGGTACCATCATTTGCAATATATATTTTCTTTAAGCTCGTATCTGAGTCACTTGAATCGCCGGTCTTATCAATGTAATACGGTACATATTGATATTGTGGCCAATCACCTGTACACCCTGAATTAATGGTAATTGTTTTATTGCATCCTGCATTTGATTCATCAGGTAAAATACGCAAATCTACTGCGCCACTTTCTACCAAACAAGCAAGTACATATGCTGCTGCCGTAACTGGTTCACTTGCAGTAGAAACACACGGTTTTTCTGATACATCACTTACTGCCTCCCCCGTAACCATAAATCCAGTTGCTGTCCTATGCTTGAACCAATTGAGTATATTGAGTGCCTTCGAATCATTTCCACTATATACACTATTAATAGCATTCCAACATGACATCTGTGGCCAGCTTGGAGATAGTTCCAACGCTTCGTCTCCTGAAGGCGAATAGGTGGAATCTCCAGTATAGTAGCTATCATTTCCAAAACGTGCTAATCCATATGTGTCAGATGATAGGTCAGTTTCAAACCTAGTTATTGTACTGCTAGCTCTTGACGAGTTAATATCGATTAATCCAAGAGAAAACAATATTAAAGCAGATGTATCTTCAAGTCTATTTAATGTACCATCATATTTTATGTCTCTGTCATAATATCCTCCTGCAGGATTCCAAAGTCCTGTTGCATTTGTATCGTCCCTATTAATAGCAGTTTTCAAAGTACTTGCTGCTCCGTTATAATTATCAGCTAAGCTGTTTAGTCCCTTTGCAGCGGCCATCTTTGCAGCTGCTTCAAGTCCTATAGCATATAGTGCCTGAGTATAAGTGTAATTCCCATAATTATCCATATCTTCCCATATTGAGAAGTCCTGTGCTCCAAATCCATTGGTATTAATATTATTCATGATATAATCAGCTGATGCCTTCAAT
>DATCID010000100.1:0-6223 GCA_036507975.1 Ruminiclostridium sp. | reverse complement strand
AAGGATGGCATCGATGGTTTCTTCCGTGATTCCGGGAAACAGTTTAAGGATAACGACATTGGTATTCATCAGATAATGCGGCTTGAAATGTCCTTCAGATTCCCTTTTCAGGATCGCATTTTCATCATATCGGATGTGTATCCCTACTTTAGCCAGAGGCGGGTAGTTCGGCGAACTGAATGCATTGAAGTTCTCCGCATTGATCTTCGATATCCTGTTGCCCCGCATCAATTTGTTTTGGAAATACACGCTCACCTCCGGCACCATTGGCATCCCATCCTTCTTGTCGGCGGCAATCTGCAGCGCAGTGATCAGATTCTCTTTCCCATCGGTACGAAACATTCCTATAGGCAACTGTGATCCCGTAATAATAACCGGTTTGGAGAGGTTTTGAAGCATGAAACTAAGCGCCGAAGCTGTAAAAGCCATCGTGTCTGTGCCATGTAATATGACAAATCCATCATAGTCGTAATAGTTGTCGTTGATAATTCGTACCATATCCCCCCACACGTTTGGTTCGATATTGGATGAGTCGATGCAAGGGATAAACTGAATGGTGGTAACTTCAAAGTCAAAACTTGATATTTCAGGAACATGCTTCGCGATATGTTTGAAGTCGAAAGGTTCCAGCGCGCCGGTCTCTTTGTTTTCAATCATCCCGATAGTGCCTCCTGTGTAAATCAGTAATATGGTGGAATTACCTTTAATATCGGCTTTCATTCATGTCTGTCATTAAAAGTTTGCGCTCCTTCTTGTATCCCTGTTATCGTTGAAACTGCAAAGGTAAGAATTTATACCAACTCTATTGCGAAAATGCCAATGAGTAATAATTCGATGCTCTTTGTCATCCGATAAGGCTGATTGGACTCGCACAGCATTCAATTAGCCAAAGTCGGTAAAAATATTTAGCCAAAGTAGGGAAAAATAGTTAGCCAAAGTAGGGAAAAATGCTTGTTCACTTTTCAATGAAACAAATTTGTTTCAAACAAAAATGTTTCATATATTTGTATCAATAAATGAACATTGCGTATGAATACTCCTTCTACTTTGACTGTGCTGAGATAAGAAAAACCCCTGTGAGATACTTGATTTGCGAAGTACCATTTGAGGTCATCTGCCAATATCACTCGCTCACGCAAATCCCTTATAGAAAAAGATATCCTGGATAACAGAGCCGGCAAACTCTCGTTTCAGGATCCAATGTATAGTTCGTGGCTTGAACACAGCTACTTTATTTAATTGACAAACACCGTTTAATATGAAAAAGATGAGAATCACCCGCGATGATTACATCAAAGCCAATCGCAAAGCTAGTCGAGAGGCAGAGATTCAAGATCACAAGCACCCGATCAGTTTCAAGAGAGTACACAAATCGAAAAAGGTCTATGACCGCAAAAGCAGTAAGGCAGAGAATAAGAAGGCTCTGCCTTACTTGTTTTTAGCCGGTGCCTCCAAATGGATCAACTGCTAAACCTGTGTCTAGCCCGCCACTTTATTGACGAAGCATCAGTTTCGCACTCCATAAAAGTATTGTCATCTTACAGGAACAAAAGGTTTCTTTATAAGGTTGCAAAAGTTCACATTCCTTGGATCATTATTCATATTGAAGCACGGAATAGCTATATTGTGCCACGGAATAGCTATTTTGTGGCACAATATAGCTATTCCGTGCTTCAATATAACTAATGCATCCTTATGAAAATAAAAACTCTTCAGGTTGTCTTCCCAATCGGATAGGCACTCTTTAAAAAAAACGTCTTGATGTTTGAATTATTTGAGTCCATTTATAGGAACAAATTGACTCATAAATAAGGATTGAAAAGGGCTTTGGGGTACTTCTGACGGTGTTTCTGATGGGAAATCCTTCTGAAATATTTTTTTTTTTATTTTCATTCTGCAAAAGGGCGGATACCTTGATTTCAATGCACCAAGTGCACCAAGACCTATCTTACAGTATGCTGTAGGTCATATTGACCTTTCTCTTTTTTACTTGCTCGGTTGATAATTGCTTACATTTTTGTTTGCTCGGAGGCTTTTTGCATACAATCTTGTTTGCACGGAGGCTTTTTGTAACCATTTATGCATGAATAGTAGAGGCAGACAGCTTCCAAAACAAATCTATACCCATTCCAAACGTTATAGAGCCTTGTTTTTTGTAGGGCCTCAAAATGGATCAACTGCAAAACGAGGATCCATGCATCGCGGATGGGTACAGTTTGCGACATTATTAGCCGCACTGCAATGGACAATGGTTACAATATGGCCTTTTAGCAAATAAAATTGTATTCAAATTAGGAAGAGCAATGTTTTTTTGAAGTAGCTCAAATGCCATACAGTATGCTGAGAGGCATGCCATGGTGTAGATGGTGTAGATAAATAGTACTTTTTTACTGAATGTAAATTCGGAATTCGAAAAAACAACAGAGGAGGCAATAACCTCTCCTCTCTGAACGAAACAAACCTTCAAAAGAATAAACTCCTTCTGTTTAAATCGATCTTGCCAAGTAACTATGAATGTTTAATTACATTTATGATATGCAATACGAGGTGTGCCATTGGATATATAAATAATACCGCATTCTTCAAAACCATGCTTTTTTAATATTGCCTGCATGATTGTATTGTCATGATGTGTATCTGCTCTAATGTTTTTGCATTGCGTAAAACACCATTGAATGCATTTGTCTGAAACTCCTTTTTCTTTTCCGGAAGAAGCCAATCGGTGAATGGTTCCGTATGGGTAGTCATTTAGCCATTTCCCATTATCTATACGGGTGTATGTAGGGTCGTCCCCGATAATAAAGCAAAATGTACCGACTATTTCACCGTTTTCATTCTCGCAGACAAAGCTATGATTATTGCTAATCTCTTGTCTAATGAGTTCTTCTGATGGATAGCCGTTGATCCATTGATTGGAGTTGCCCTGTCCTTGCATAAATCTTCTGGCACGTTCATAGATGCCCATTACTGAGTTCAGGTCCTTGATTTCTGAAGCCCGGATATTCATAGTCACATTATTTGGGATAAGAGGACTCAAATATAGAAAAAATAGATGCTTATTCGCGTATAAATCATATCCAAAGTTTTATTTATACAACAGTTCGGTAAATATTAGATAGAGCTGTATTTGTACATATCTAGTAATTAATTTGTTGACAAAACACTTCCAAATTCGTTTTTAATCGTAGATTTGCAATAAGCAAGATTGCCATGATAGAAAGTGTATTTAAAACCTGGCCATAAGAGATGATAACTAAGTGTCTGATTGTAATGCTAAATGGTCTCAGACAGTCTCGTATATCTTTCTACTTAGTATTCTAGCCCTAAGTAATCAAAATGTATCGCTTTGAGAGTTTGCTTACAACAGAATATATACGAGGCTTTTTAGCAATCTATCCCGATAGTTCGATTGTTGATGAACCGCAACGAAGTCCCTGTATTATTTACATACGCACAAACTAACGTTGATAAATAAATATCGAAGTATGTACTTATTGACCGGTTCGCACAATTTTTTTTGATAGAGAGAGCATTAATAGATTATTTGCCAGAAAAACGGCTATTTTGAGATTATTGCCATTCTCTCATCTCGAAATACAAATAGTTAATATATTGCCAAATACTAATAATAAAGATATTCCAAGGTGTTAGCAAGTGGGAAAAACGAGCAGTAGAGACGATGGAACAGTGCTTCATAGTTTATGCTCGTGATGAATTAATAAAACTTTGCAAAAGGTAGTTAAGTGCTTTTTTGTAAATTATAAAATAAAAGAAAAATGTATATTGATAATATTCTCTTTAAAGAGCATGCAGTATTCGGTCTAGAAAGTATATACTTCAATAAAAGTAGTATTAGACTAAATAGGCAAGATCCCAATAGATTATGTTCCGAGATTTCCATTAATCTGAAAGATGATTCAAAAGGTTATAATCATTATACCTTTATTATTGGAGATAACGGCGTTGGAAAAAGTTTACTTTTTAAAACTCTATTGAATTTTATTTATGCTAATGTATCACTCAAAACATCAAGAAGTTACTGGACTGACTCGTTTCATTATTTGATATCTTTGGGTATTTACAATTATTGGGATAGGAATGCAAAGTCAAGTAATTCAGATTTTCTAGAAAGGTATGACATGGTATTATTATATATATCTTCTAATTGTAATAGTGTAAAAAAAAATAATTATCACCGATGCTATGAGTATAATATATACGAAAACAATTCCGATTTCTTGATATTAAAAGCATTATACAAAAAAGCAAGTCATCTGGATAAGTTAGCTGATTTATTAAGACCGTCAGGGATTATGTGGGATATTAGCTGGGAAATTTCTACTATCGTTTATGGGGAGATTTCCGAAGATTTATATTCGGTACTTTTAAAAGGAACACGGGATATTAATATTATTACATTTCTGAATTTAATCCAAGTTGTGAAGAATAATACTGAAAATGACTTATTACCAGAGTCTATTCCTAAGGAACTATATCAAATATTTAATGCAATTATCAATAACAGGTATTTCCAAAACGAGCTGAATAGTGTTGAAAAAAGCTACAAGTCTCTTTTTAATGAAATATCAGAATCAACAGTGGTTGCTTCTATCTATTCTTTTGTTAATACAGATGTTGATACCAATGGGGTCGAGGAATTCATGAATGTAAGAATTTCCAAACAAGCAAAAACTAAATGGGATAATTTAGCCACTCCTATTACTTCTTTGCGTGAGTATGATCTGTGGGTAATCCAGCTATTAAAAAGCCTTGAATTAATAGAGTTTGATGTTACTTGCAATAATATTCCTGTAAAAGCAATGAGTTCTGGAGAACAAATAATGATTAAACTCTTTTCGTATTTTTCCAACTTGCCTAATGACCGATTAGAAAATATTATCGTATTGTATGATGAACCTGAAAATTCATTACACCCTAAGTGGCAACAGCAGTTTCCATTTATTTTTAAGCAAGTAACAGAGGATATATACGAAATTAAAAATTCTCACTTTATTTTTGCTACTCACTCTCCTTTATTAATTATGAATTCCGAAAAGGTTAATAATTTAAAGTCATCAGTATTAAGATTTGAGAAAGATAAGGAGGGCTTTTTTAAGAGTACATTAGTGAAAAATATAGACAAGTATTGTATTGAGCAACTTATGTTGGATGAGTTCGATGTCAAATACAGGTCAATGAAAAAAGAAGAAGATATTAAGACCTTTTTAACAACCAAAATTAACGAAGACCCTTCTGTTACAATTCAGAACTCATATAAACTAAAACAACAAATAGACTTATTACATGCAAAATTAATACAAGAGAGTACAGATGAAATATATTGATAAGAATACAAAAAGCCTGATAGTTGTAAAGGCAGAACATGTTTTAAGTAATTCAAAAGAATATAATTCAAATCCTGAAATTCGAAATATTATAAGAGATATATATTCAAATTGTTGTGCGTATTGTGAATGTAACCCTGAAGAAGGAGCTTTTTTCCAAATAGATCATTTTTACCCAAAAAGCAAAAAAAAATACTTTGGAATTAGAAAGGATATCAGGAATCTTCATTATTCATGTCCTGCCTGTAATACTCTTAAAGGGGTGAAGAATCCCGATATAATAATGTCCCCAAACTATTATATAAACTCGTATAATATATGGAGCATGAGTTGTCGTAACAAGATCGAAAATGAATTGTATTATGTAGGGCATTTGCTGTTTTCTTCAAATAAGCTCATGACTATTAACAGAGGAGAGGAGACTATAAAAATGTTTAATTTAAATAATCAGATATATCCATACAATAGAACATATCTAGTAGAAAGTAGATTGCGTTGTTTCTCGGATGTTTACATGTTATTGGATGCTATTTATGAGTTGCTTAAAAATTATAACGTAAAAAACAAGAAAGCATTAGATATTCTAATATTATTACTATTAAGATATACGGATGCATCACAACACTTTTCTACCATGATTTTACATAATTTCGGAAGTTATATCATAAAAATATTACAAATATATTGGAAGTTGAGATAATTGATTTCAAGAGACAAAAGAAAAAAGTCTCACAATATTGAAATTGTGAGACTTTTACTGTCTTTGTTGCCTTTTGGCTTTTTCTTAAGTGACCCGCTTGGGGCTCGAACCCAAGACCCCAACATTAAAAGTGTTGTGCTCTACCAACTGAGCTAGCGAATCGATCCGTTTGATTTTT
>DATCID010000099.1:0-2733 GCA_036507975.1 Ruminiclostridium sp. | reverse complement strand
CGCGTAAAAAACAAGTCTGAATTCCTGCGTGAGACCATTATGAAAGCCATTCTGAAAAAATTCGAAGAGGAACACCCCACCCTTTGGGAAGAGAATGAACCTACGCTTTTTAATCAGAATGTCACACGATAACATTTGGATTATACACGTCTTTTTCTTATTTTACAAATTCCGGTCTGAAATGATTAGTGGGAGTTGATAATAAATTTGTCTTTCCGACGTATATTTGTATGTAAAACAGGAAATTATCTCCTGAAATATTTTTGAGATGTACCCTGACAGTTTTAAAAATAATCCTACAAAGAGAACTCCATGGATAATTCTGGAGCCAGGGAGAATTTTTATTATGGGAAGATCAATACCGGAAAACCCAGGCGATTTCTTCCGGCCTATCCGGGAGTGGATATCGGAGTATGCGAAGAATAATCTTGAGAAATCAAAAATCGAATTAGGGTTTGAATATATTAATACCAGTTCCACAAAGTGGATATTTACTATTCTGAGAGAGTTATCAGAGATGAAGGAGATTGTCAAAAATGCCAGTGTCACATGGTATTATGAACGAGGTGATGAAGATATGTGTGAGCTGGGTTTTATTCTCCGGTCGCTTGTCGAATGCCCCTTCATTGTGATTGAGGTTGACGAGATGAACAAGGCAAGATATGAAAAGATCTTGTCGATGCCTGACTGAGGCCTGCAGGCATCTGGTTCATCAAAATCGTCCGTTAATGATCATTTTTGAAAAAAATTTCTAATTTTGCAGCTCGTTTTATTACACAATGACCCATGGTGTAATTGGCAACACGTCGGATTTTGGTTCCGCAGAGTCCTGGTTCGAGCCCAGGTGGGTCAACAAAAAAACAATAATAATGCCCTGATTGTTAACTACATCATGGCATTTTATTTTATTCCAGCTGGCACATGGCTGACACAACTTCTAAGAATTAGCTACCTTAATTTGCCATGAGCATACCGACTGGTCACAATTGCATTCAAATTCGATTCTAAATCTTCTGACTTATATAGGACCCTAGTACCTATTCTGAATCCATTTACTATACCAATTTTAGTGTAATTATTTAATGTTGGTAAGCTAATTTTCAGGAAGGTTGCTGCCTCCTTCCTTGTCAGATATTTTGTATCATTTCTTTTTGTAGTTGAAGCCAACTGGATTTCCTCCTTAACTATAACCCTAATTATATCCTGCAATTCATTAACTGTCAAATTCCGGATAAGGATTGAATCTTCCATAATGGTTTATTTAAATATCTCCTTATTAAATATTAAACTATTTTATTATTATATCCCAACTTACCAGATAACGCTAATTTATGGATTTTGGGGTATATGAGAACTAGTTTTTATATTTGAATATGTCTTTTTAAAGCAGAATCTATTCTTCAAAGTAGTCATTATCTATTTTCTTTAATTCATATGTCGTAATGGTAGACGAATAAATAGAAATAAAAAAGCCCGAAACAAAAGTCCCAAGCTGTAGTCGATGTCAATAATGTATTGATAGATAAATAGTTAACTTAAATGCTTAGCATAGAATATGTCATAATTACCTGTTATTAAGCGAATTGTGACAAGGTGGTCTGTTTTGAAGGGTTTATACTACTGATGGATAGAGAGTGTCTGAGAAGGGCTAGAAATGGCCTTAAATAGGATTGTAGTATGTTGTATGTAATTGATCATCAGTATAATTAAGTGGTTGGGGAATTGGGTTTGACTTTATCGCTTAATTATTTTCTTTGTTATGGGACCTCTATCACTTGTTACTATGTTAATTAAATAAACGCCTGGTGCATATTTACTCATATCCACTTGAGTAATATTCTTAGCTATTTCCGAGGAGTAAACTTGTATTCCATTTGAAGAGTAAATGGTAACTCTATATTGAGAAATTGGTTTAGAAAATGAAATTACTAATTTGTCAATTACAGGTATTGGGTAAAGTGAAACATCCGAAATTGAAATATCTTCGATATTTGTAAGAAGTGCTTCCTGGGTCACTAAAATTGTTCTAGAATTTGCACCATTACATGAAACAGTTACAACAGCTGATCGGGAGTTGCCAGTTGGATTCGCTGATGCAGTCACAATTATTGTGGTATTTTCAGAACCGGATGACTTGTTTAATGTTAGCCAGGTTTGGCTACTACTAACATTCCAATTAATATTTGAAGTGATACTGATATTTGAACTTATATCAAAGCTTGCTGTACTGTTAGCAGTCGAAGTCAGATAAAATGAATTTGCCGAAACATTTAGCACAGGAACTGCTCCAAATTGAATAACGTTGGGTCCCGACGCTACTCCTGGTCCATACACTATTGGAGTAGCACTTCTAGGAGCGGTTGTTGGATTGGCAGTTGCTGTTAATTTTATTGAAGCGTTTCCTAAACCGCTTGTACTCTCTACGGTTAACCAACGTTGAAGACATCCTGTAGTCCACCCGGTATTTGAAGTTATGTCAAATGTTGCTGTGCTATTAGATGTTGAAGCTATATATAATAAATCTGGTGAAACAGTCAGTATTGGATCAGGTCTTAGAAGCAATTCGTTAATTAGGCTTTGAATTTTAGGATTGGGATGTGTTGGGGGTTTTTCCTCAAAACGATTTCTTAGTAGATTCGCTGCAACATCAGCAGCAAAAGTTTTAATCATTTGACTATTATTGATCCCATATTTATATAGCCACATAAAATAAATTGCTTCACGAGCATATGC
>DATCID010000098.1:0-124947 GCA_036507975.1 Ruminiclostridium sp. | reverse complement strand
ACCTCTAATTATACAACTCGGAGGGCACTTTTTGTATATATTTGCTTCACCTTTTGGGTGAAAAGTTAAACTTTTTGTGGGTCTTATATATCAAGGGTTAAAGCTGTTTTCATACTGACTCACGCAGATTCTCGGTATATATATAGAAAGCTTGGGAAATCCAGGGATGAATATCGTTGACGTTGAAGCTATTGCAAAACTCGCCCACGAAAGTGGAATTCCATTGGTGGTAGACAATACATTCGCAACACCATATCTATTTAGACCCTTTGAATTTGGGGCTGATATAGTAGTTTATTCTGCAACAAAATACCTAGGTGGTCATGGAACGACTATTAGTGGTATTGTGGTTGAAAAAGGTGGATTTGATTGGTTTAATGGTAAGTTCCCTCAGTTTGAAGAATTTTATAAAGAATATAAGGACTCTATAGAGGAAAAGGATTTGCGGAACACTTTATTTACTAAACGCTTAAGAATAAATTTTTTGACAGATTTTGGTTCACATTTAAGCCCAACCAGTGCATTTAACTTATTGCAAGGATTGGAAACCCTATCTCTAAGAATGGATAGACATACTGAAAACGCCTTGAAAGTTGCTAGGTTTTTGGCTAGCCATGATGAGGTAGGGGAGGTTTCGTATCCATCCCTCACGAGTAGTACCTACCATGAGTTATCAAATAAATATTTTCCAAAGGGCTCCGGCGCAATTCTTTCTATTCGCCTAAAAGGGGGATTGACCGCGGCAAAAAAAGTGCTTGAAAAAGTTAGAATATTTGACTATATGGTGAACGTGGGAGATGCAAAATCATTAATTGTGCACCCTGCTACATCCACTCATTTTGGACAGTCAAAACAAGACAGAGAAAAAGCTGGGGTTTATGAGGATACTTTGCGACTATCTATTGGTATTGAAGATTCGGCAGACTTAATTCAGGACTTAAAGCAGGCACTAGATGCTATTAATGAATAGAAAAGTTTAATATATAGATACGGCTGTCATTAAATAACACACTAATATATTATTTAATGATAGCCGTGTTTAGTTATGATTAGTAATAACTTCCCATTTTTAAGGGGGCTAATTATTTAGTTGTCTCTTAGACAATATCATCTTTTAATAAAATTTTCACAATACTTATAATATCCTCATCTACCACACGATAGCAAACCTCTAGCCCCTTACGCTCTCCAGTAATAATACCTGCAGCTTTAAGCTTAGCAAGGTGCTGTGAAACAGTAGACTGAGGAAGGCCAAGGCATTCCTGTATCTTTGTAACATTACATCCACCTTCAATTAATCCTTTTATGATACACAATCTTTGTGGATGTGCTAAGGCCTTAATTTTATCAGCTTTTTTCTCGTATATTTTCAAATCCATCAAAGCTCAAACCCCTCCTTTATAGAAACCTTATCTAATACTAACATGATTATTCATAGTTCAGAATACTTCTTCTGAACTTTAGTAGCACTTATATGAACAGACTCATATCGGATTCTTCTGCAGCACCTAAGAAGGATGCAACCCCTCCTATTGTGACGCCATCAATTAGTTCTTCTTTTTTAATACCCATAAGGTCCATTGACATGTTGCAGGCTACAAACTCAACACCGCTTTTCTGTGCTTGAGCTATAAGCTCTTCCAAGGGAAAAATGTTCTTTTTGTTCATCAGGTAACGTATCAGCTTTGGTCCCATTCCGAACATATTCATTTTTGATAAGGACAATTTTTTAGACCCCTTGGGCATCATAAAACCAAACATTTTGGAAATCAAGTCCTTTTTTACACCAGGTGCATTTGGATCTCTCAAAATGTTCAACCCCCAGAAGGTGAAAAACATTGTAACCTTTCTGCCCATAGAAGCAGCTCCGTTTGCAATAATAAAGGATGCAATTGCTTTATCAAGATCATTGCTAAATACAATCATTGATTTATTATTCCTTCTTTGTAGGGCTTCTGTATCAGCAGATCTCATCTCTTTTCTGATTCTCGCTGTGAAAACATTATTCTCAAAGCTTACACTAAGAAGTTTGTTTCCTGTGCTCTTGCACCAAGTCTTGATATCCTCTTGAAAAGCAGGGTCTGTGGCCTTGACCTCAAGAACTTCATTATACTCTATAGTCTTAATGGCATTAAACACAGTCATGATAGGTCCTGGACATTGGAGACCGCAGGCATCAAGCTGTACTTTTATCTCTGTAGAGCAAGCAGTGTTGTTGCAATCATTGGTCTTGCTTTGAGTATGCTTGTTTTCATCATCTCTACTTAGCTCGTTATAATCAAATATATCTTTATTAGATTGTTTAGAAATAGCCATATGATATGTTTTATAACCTCCACTTAGATTCCTCACGTCCTTGTAACCTCTTTGCATCAATATTTTTCCTGCAAGATAGCCTCTTAAGCCCACTGAACAGAATAAATATATAGTCTTGTCTTTTGGTAGCTCTTGGAGCCTAGCTCGTATTGCATCCAAAGGAATATTAATGGCTCCTGTCATAGTTCCTAGCTGGAACTCTTCTGGTTCTCTGACATCTACTAGCAATCCTGTTTTCATGTCTATTTCGGCAATTTCATCCCAATGAAATATAACAGAATCTTTTTTTAGAATATTTGATGCCGTATACCCTGCCATATTTACAGGATCTTTTGCTGAAGAATAAGGTGGTGCATATGCTAGCTCAAGCTTTTCTAAATCAAAAACAGTCATGCCTGCTCTCATGGCAGTTGAGAGGACATCAATTCTCTTGTCTACACCATCATATCCAACAATTTGAGCGCCCAAAAGCTTCCCATCATTTTTACTGAAAAGCAGCTTGATGGACATTGGAATAGCACCAGGGTAATAGCCTGCATGGGATGCGGTATGTGTAAAGGACTTTTCATATTCAATTCCATTTCGCTTTAATATTTTCTCACTATTACCAGAAACAGCTACAGTGAGATCAAAAATTTTAACTATAGAGGTTCCTTGAGTTCCTTCAAATTTTTCTTTCAATCCGCAAATGTTGTTTGCTGCAATTCTTCCCTGCTTGTTTGCGGGACCGGCTAAAGGAATAAGAGCTTCATTTCCACTAATGAAATCTTTTATTTCAATTGCATCTCCAACAGCATAGATATCAGCATTTGAGGTTTGTAGATACTCATCAACGTAAATGCCTCCTGTCTTTCCGATTTTAAGTCCAGCAGCTGCAGCTAAGTGCACTTCAGGCTTAACACCAATACCCATAATAACCATGTCAGCTTTTAATGTTTGACCGCTTGATAGCTTTATGCAAATATAAGTTCCATTATCTTCGAAAGACTCTACTGCATCTTTAAGGTAAAGTTCCACATCCTTTGTTTTCATATGTTGGTGAACTATTGCAGCCATCTCAAAATCTAACGGCCCAATAACATGGTCTGCCAGTTCCACAACAGTAACCTTTACACCTCGCAAATGAAGATTTTCAGCTACTTCTAGTCCAATAAATCCTGCACCTACAATTACAGCTCTTTTAGGCTTAGTATTATCAATATAATCTTTAATTCTATAGGTATCAGGAATGTTCCTCAAAGTGAAGACCTTTGGAGAATCAATTCCTGAAAGTTTTGGCTTAATAGGTTCTGCTCCAGGAGAGAGCACAAGCTTATCATATGTTTCTGTATATACTTTGTTTTCAGGTATATTGAGTATTTCAACAGTTTTATTTTCAGGGTCTATTTTTGTGACCTTGTTATTTACTCTAACATCAATTTCAAAACGTGCTTTCATTTTTTCTGGAGTCTGCACAATAAGTTTTTCTTTTTCCTTGATAACCTCACCTACATAATAGGGAAGTCCACAGTTAGCAAATGAAATATGTTCACCTTTTTCAATTAGAATAATCTCTGCATCTTCATCAAGTCTTCGAAGTCTTGCTGCTGCGCTTGCACCTCCAGCAACACCACCTATAATAATTACTTTCCTGCTCATAAATTGACCTCCTACAATATTTATATATTGTTATATTTAAATTTTACGATATATAAATATATTTGTCAATAAAATCACAAGATATATTCAATAAAAAATATAGAAATGGAGTGAAATCATGAGCAATAATAAAAATGGAAAGAGTAAAACCAAAAGCAAGAAAGAGGATGGGGCATTTCCTTCAAAGAATATTAATCATAATCCACAGGCTGAAAGTGCAAGAGCAAAGTTTGGAAAAGATAGCGCTTCAAAGGAGTAATGTAATTTAACTCTAGCTATAGACAACTAAATATCAAACCTAAGATTCTAAAAGATGGTTTCTGTATTCAAGAAGAGCCATCTTTTATGTTAATTTAGCTTACATTTACACATAAAAGTAAATGCTTGACATTTAAGGTTTAATGCATTAAACTAAAATTATGGTTTAACGCATTAAACTTTAAGGAGAGCACATAATGGAACAGATCAAAATATTTGATGCTGAATATAGGTTTATGAATATAATTTGGGAGCATCCACCAATTTCTAGTACACAGCTTGTCAAGCTTGCAAATGAAGAGCTAGGGTGGAAAAAATCAACTACTTATACTGTAGTAAGAAGACTGTGCGAGCGGGGAGTAATAGTTAATGAAAAGGCTATTGTCACAGCCCTAGTTACAAGAGAACAGGTTATGAGGGCTGAGAGTGAAGAGCATATAGGAAAAGTGTACGATGGCTCGCTTAAGCTGTTTTTTACAACCTTTTTACAAAAAGAAAAGCTAAGCAAGGATGAAATAGATGAACTAAAGAAAATAGTTGATGACTATTCATGCAAGGGGGTATAGTAATGCTTGAAAATATTTTTACAACTGTGCTTAACATGAGTATTACGGCCTCGATTGCTGCTATAGTTATCATTTTAGTTAGAACTATTTTACATAAATCACTACCTAAGTTATTTAGCTATGCCATTTGGGGTGTAGTTCTAGTTAGACTACTAATACCATTCTCATTCTCTTCAATGCTAAGTATATTTAATATACTGCCTACACCACAAACTTTGATCGACAATGCCCAGAATGTCGGCGCTATAACATATATACCAAGCCAAATAGGTATGATGAAAACCCCTAAAGTTGATGTGGGCAGTATGATAATTGATAATGCTATAAATAACTCACTACCGGCTGCTACTCCAACAGCATCAGTAAATCCTATGCAGATTATCATGTTAATCATAGCTATTCTGTGGTTAGCAGGAACAATAGCACTGATGATTTATAACATTTATTCTTATAGAAAAGCAGTAAATAGTCTTAAAACAGCTACTTTGTTGAAGGACGATATGCTTTTAAAGGAGTGCAGAGAAAGCCTAAAAATGAACAGAAAAGTTGAGCTATTTACATCAGATAGTATAGATACACCTGTAGTGTGCGGAATGATGAAGCCCAGAATTATTATTCCAAAGATAATATTAGAGCTAGATACTGAGGATACAAAGAGGTATATTCTCCTTCATGAATTGGTCCATATAAGAAGATGTGATTACTTATTAAATCCTCTGTCGGTTATAGCACTGTGTCTTCATTGGTTTAACCCAATTGTATGGCTGAGCTTAAAGCTTTCACGCAAAGATATGGAAATGGCTTGTGATGAGAAAGTAATGTCAGTCTGTGCTAAGGACATAAGAAATGAATATGCAACTTCACTTATTGCAATGGCTGCAAAGCAAAATGGTCTCATAAATAGTGGCTTGCTGGCATTTGGTGAAAGTAATATTAAAAGCAGGGTAAAAGGGATAATGGGTTATAAAAAACCAGTATTTTTTATAGGGATAGTGGTTGCTGCAGTTTTAGTTATAACGTCTGTAGTGCTGCTTACAAATCCAGCTAAAACAAAAGAGGTATTTGCAAATACAGTGACTACCAATACCGATATGACCAATACCGAGACGATCAATACTGGAAAAAATGATACAACTGGAAAGCTGCCAATACTAATGGAACAGCCATTTAAATTATCTGAAGCGAAGTTTAATCTTGGAAATAAGCCAATGACCTTAAAGCTAATTATGACCAAAGGTACTCATGTAACAGCTGGTGAAATAGGACCATACGGAACTGACTATTACGAAGGAAACTTGATTGGAGAGGTTTATGACAGCCAAGACAAATTGGTTTCTACTACAGATATGACCAAATTCTTTACTGAAAGCATTATTTTTAGAGATAAATTCAACATACTTTTTGATGATTATAATGGTGATGGGTATACTGATTTCACAGTTGGACAGTACGCTTCAAGCAACTATAACACATTTAATATCTTTACAATACGAGATAATAGTGAAATATCTTTATTACCAGTGAAAAACCAGCCAGACGGAGTAATGTGCAGTAATTTAATTGAATATTATTCAACAAAGTTTTTGAAAACTCAAAACAATGGGATAATAGTTACAATATACAATATGGAGCAAGGTAATAACAATGAGGCAACTTATCAATGGCAGGAAAAAGAATTTATAAATATAACAGATAGGACAGAGCTCGTAAAGCCCATTAATACCAAAATCACATTAAAAGATGGTAGCACAATAAATAGTAACGACTTAATAGAAAAGTTGGATAAAACATCTGATGAAACAATAAGCTATGTATACAATAAATCACCTAATAATATAAAAGTTGGAAATATATATGAGGGAAGCTTTTCTAACTCAGGTAAAAATGAGCTAATCGTAATATTCAAGTTCCTTATGGTGCCTCATGCAGGAGGGTCCGATCTCTCTTTGGCTGCAATATATGACAGAAATACGCTTAACTTGGTTTCTCAAAAATCCTTTGCATATGATGAATGTCAATTTGAGGTGGTAAAGGATGCTAATGATTTGGCATATCTGCTTTTTTCAGGAACAACTACATATCAAGGTCACAGTACCGGTACACTGCAGGTGTTCGATTTATCAAAAAAATGGGAACAACTATTGCCTCAGGAAAACAGTATCTACTCATCAGAAGACAAATATAAGTTTGAATTATTACCAAATGGAGTGGTAAGCGTTCTCGTGCCTGAATTTTCAGATACTATTATTGCTGGATGGAATAAAAAGTCTTATCTGAAATGGAACAAGAAAACAAGTAAACTTGAGGATTTTGTTCCTAGTAAATAATTCTACTTGATCTTCTGCACGTTATATCCAGAATCCTCATAAGGTTGCAGTTTTTCAAGCCATTTTTTCTCAAGCCTTTTAAATTCATCTTTTTTATCAAAGAAACCCTCTGTTTTTTCTTCCAATACTTCAAGTACTTCGAAAGAAAAGGCTTCTTCACCATATTGATTCCATTCCTCCTGTAGCTGCTTATTTTTACATACACCTCCAAGAAGCTGCACACGTTTACCGGTCATGGTTTTAAGGTCTATGCTAGATTTTACGAAAACTTTCTGATTTTTTATATTTTTAATTTGGTATATGCCTGCTTCTATTTTAATTTTTTTATATTGCTGAACCAATTCTTTTCTACGATCCATTTGTTTTTCCTCCAGAACATTGGGTAGGGGCGGTTCTTCACCTATATTTGTTCTTCTTTGAGCCAGTATTGGCTGCCATCAGTTTTTCTTTCCATAAACCCATATTCAATTAGATATCTTCTTATTGTTGCAAAGTCTGGATAGATAGTTTTTATTATTTCGTTTATTTGTTTTTCACTATAAAAGTTATTAAACTCAAAACGTTTTGCAATCTGTTTTAATACTACTAGCTTGTTCTTCTCTTTCATATCAAAGGTCTTGAGTGGGCCGTCAGACCCTTGGGTAAAGTACTTCTGGATTATTTTCGAATTCTCGTCCTCAGTAACGTTATATCGGTCATCCACCATCGTCGCTGTTTTATGAGGAACGACAAACTCAGGTGTCTTCTTACTACTGTCTTTAATAAGATCCATCACCACAATTCCTTTAATGACTTTTCCAGTTGCTACTTGTTCAAAAGCATACTGTAATTCATCAAAGTTCCATCTGTGAGTCATAAATATATCAGAAAGGAAGACATCTTCTTTTAGAAGTTTGCACACATAATCGTAAGCCATCTCTTCCTGTGGCTTGAACTCATACTGATTGTAGTTTGCGGGGGATTTGGCGACATTTATGACATATGGTTTTTCAGGCACGCCATAAATTGCACAGGTTCCATTATTTTTCAATAGAGGTATTCCATTTTTAAATACATCATATTTTCCTGTGGCTTCAAATACATAATCAACCTTCATGGCTTCGGGCGTAGCTTGCTCCAATTCCTTACTGCTATCCAAATAAACCTCATCTGCTCCTAATCTTTTAGCTAACTCAAGACGTTCGGTTCTTCTGCCAACACATATTACCCTGCGAGCACCCATTTCCTTAGAAAAATAGACAAGAGATAAACCTGCAATTCCAGTTCCGATGACCAGTACATCCTTACCTAGAACAGGCTCAAATTGCATAAGACAACTGGCGGTTTCACTCAGGGATATGAGAAGTCCTGCTTTTTCCAGGGGCAAGTCGCCGAATCCCTGTACTGCAGGCTTGTCATTAACTATGCCATACTCTGAAAAACCACCCCATGCCGAATAATACTCGCTATTATGGCTTGGAGGTATTGCATTGGCACGTGTTACCCTGTCTCCAACCTTTAAACTTTCCACCTTACTTCCAACTTTTACAACCCGGCCTATGGATTCATGACCAATGATAACAGGGAAATCAGGTACGCCATAATGTTGGTTTATTACCATCTTATCAGTTGTATTACATATAACACAAGCTTCTATCTTCACAAGTGCCTCATGATCTCCAGGTTCCGGTACGGGTATATCCACAAAACAGGTCTTGCCTTTCTCTAAAGCTGCAAATGCTTTCATTTAGCACACTTCCTTTTCCTTTAGAATTCTAACTTTTTAAAAATTATAGAAATCTTAATTGTTAGAAGTAAATTTTGTCACTTAGGATTAAATCATATAATGTGAAATTTGTAATGTCAAATATTTAATTCCATATTACTTGAAACTGAGTTGGAATGTTTTACATTGCATTTTAGAGACACATATTGTAGAATTAATTATAGGTATTAATTTGCTTTCGGTAAATTAATACTTATAATCGTATAATTGAGTTTATGTATACTTCTTATAATAAACTTGTATTTTATTTTTAAACACGGAAATATATAAAAACACTTAATGAAATCTATGTTGCTGTTTAATGTACAATTCTGGTCAAGTTTGCTGAATTATTGTCTGAGATTTCAAGCTATATACAATACATACTTGATATACTGACATGTATGAAAAATAGGTAAATCAGGGAGTCACACAACATGAAAAAAGGTTTTAAACATGATGTATTTTTTAAATTTTTAATTCCTTATATTATTATTCTACTAATTCCCATAGCTTTAGGAATGTTTGCTTATAAAAAGACCATAGAGTCGGTTGAAGATGGAATCAGACTTCAGAACTTAGCAATTTTGCAGCAGAGTAAGGATACTCTTGATATGCGAATGAGGGAAGTTAATTCTGTTATAGAAAGACTGACACTCGACAAGAATGTACTAACAATGATGACAGTTAAAAACCCTCTCGTGCAAAAGGATACAGTATATACAGTACGTGAAATACAGGAGCAAATATCTTTATACAAGGTTACAAATAATTTTATAAGGACATTCTTCATACATTTTAGCTATAATGACATTATAATATCCCCAGATGATATATTTTTAAACATAGAAAACTTTTACGGAGATTTCTTTAAATACAACAATATGGATTACTCATCATGGCGCTCCGAAATGCTTAACAAATACCATCAAAGAGAATACCTACCTGCTGTTCCTGTGATGTTAAAGGATCAAACAAGCACGCAAAGCCAGCCAATGATAGCCTGCATTCAATCGATATCAAAGTATGGCTCAATGCTGAATAAAGGTACGGTCATTATGCTCATAAATGAGAGCAATATACTTAAATCACTGGAACAGCTTAATATCAGTGACGGTGGATGGGCGTACGTAGTTGATGATAAAAACAGGCTGATAGCTTCCACCTCAGATCATAGAAGCACAAGCATCATAAAGGACGGCTTTAATTCAGACAAGGGTATGATGGAAGATGTTATAGACAATGAAAATATGATGGTTTATTATTGTAAATCCAGTTACAATGGGTGGAAATATGTTGCAGTGCTTCCCAAAAGTGTTGTTATGTCAAAAGTCAATTATGCGAAGCAGTTACTTGAGGGCTTTCTTATAATTTCTTTACTCTCAGGAATCTTTATAGCTTATTTCATGGCTTACCGTAACAGTAAACCTATTCGAGAAATAATTCGTAATCTTCATAACATTATGGGAAATGAAAAAAATCAAGCGAAGAATAGCTTTATGTACATGAAAAACTCTGTTGCTTCACTGATTGCCAATAACGAAAATATGCAGGAGAAAATGCAAAAGCAGCTACCGCTTTTGCAAGTGACATTGTTGAATAAAATACTAAATGGCGAGTTCATAGGTCATTCAGATGCAGAAGCATATTTTGAACAGATGGGTATTATGATGAGAGGCAGCTGGTATTTAGGTGTACTGATTCGGATAAATTCCTTCCCAGGTGGTATTCATCAAGGTGAGTATCTGGATAATATAAATGCTATGAAAGTAATTCTGAAGGAAGCACTTACTGATTATGGAGAAGAAATGTTATACCCACATGATGTGGACTTTGACAAATTATTAGTGATAATAAATTTCAGTAATGAGGAGAAAGATGATTATGGACAGAAAGCAGAGATGATTGCTGCGAAAGTAAAGGAGACCTTAAGCGAGAAATATGGCATGAGATTGACGTTTGCAGCAGGAAACCCTGTCGAGGGTATAACCAATATAGCCCAGACATTCTCAGAAGCTAAGAGTGCACTTGAATGTAAAACTGACCAAAAAGCTGGTCTGATTATATGGTACAGCAAGGTTCCGAAGGAAAGTAAAGGATATTATTATCCTGTAGACATTGAAATGAGGTTTATGAACTTTGCTAAAGCTGGAGATAAGGATGAAATCAAACAACTTATGAACAGTGTTTATAAGGAAAATTATGAGGAAAGAAAGCTTTCTGCGTATATGCTGAAGCATTTGATAAACAATATGAGTTGTACGGTGATAAAGCTTCTGGATACGATTTTTTATGGTGAGGATGAAAGTACTTCTTTAATGAGGGAGGGATCAAATAGACTTGAAAGCTGTGCTACAGCAGAGGAGTTTTTTAATTCGATACTGGAAATCTATTTGTCTATCTGTGATACAATTCATGCAAAGAAGAAGAGCAATAACGTTAATCTAAAAGAAAGAATACTTGCTTATTTGAATAATAATTTTACTGATCCTCAAATATCATTAACAAGTGTAGCGGTTAAGTATGGACTTGCTGAAGCTTACCTGTCACAGTTTTTTAAAGAACAAGCAGGAGAAAATTTTTCTACTTATATTGAGAAACTAAGAATACGATATGCAGGTAATTTATTGCGGGCATCAGATATAACTATAGAAGATGTCTCAGAGAAAAGTGGATATAATAGCGCTCATGTTTTCCGTAGCGCTTTTAAGAGAATTGAAGGCATTACCCCCACAGTATACAGAGGTAATATAACAAAAGTGAAATGATTGAGATGCAGGGAAAAGAACTGTAGAAGTAGGGAGGTCTGCGTAGAACATAAAAGGCACTTTACTATATCGTGTGGGTGAAACCATTATTGGTTGACCATAATCCTTGTATCTTTTATTGTATGTATGCTTAATATTGAAAAGAATTCAAATGTCTCCACATCTTTATCAAAATCTATTTTTTAAAATATAGCCAGATCCTGTATTATTAATGCCAAAGCAAATAAGCTTTCATGAATAAACATAGTTAGTGACTTTATTTCTACATAAAAGATGTATTGTCACGTGTGCCGAAGGCAGAATTTGTGCTGTATTTAGGTGGAGTTCTTAAAAATGATCCTCTATTTTATAATAATACCATGCCGAATCTTAATGAAACTACCCCCAAAAATGAATTATACCTTCACACGATAATACCTCCTATGTATAATAAAACTTGGACAGACCGTAACACAAACTGGAAAATTGTTTGTTGCAATACAGCATTATATGGTTTGAATTTTATATTAGGGGGGGAAGGTTCATTGGTAGCATCATTTCTTAAGGAATGGAAGAAAGAATTTAAAAAGAGATGGCAACTGTATGTTATTATTCTACTTCCTGTGTTGTATGTAATTATATTTAATTATATACCTATGGGAGGAGCAATACTCGCTTTTAAAGATTACAATATAAGGGAGGGTATATTTGGAAGTCCATGGGCAGGCTTCAAATATTTCAATCAGTTTTTTCATTCTCCATATTTCTGGGTGTTGATCAAAAATACACTATCATTAAGTTTTTTCTTCTTAATCGCTGGATTTCCAATGCCAATTTTACTTGCAATTGCACTTAATGAGGTGTCTAATGTGAGATTTAAGAAGACAGTACAGCTTGTTACATATGCCCCATATTTTATTTCAACTGTAGTTATGGTTGCGCTAGTCATGCAGTTCCTTTCTCCAAGGACAGGTATAGTTAATATAGCTATATCGGCATTAGGAGGACAAGAGCAAAATTTTATGGGTAAGGCAAGTTTTTTCAGCACCATCTATGTACTTTCAGGTATATGGCAAGTTACAGGATATAACGCAATTATTTATATAGCATCACTATCTTCAATTGATCCATCACTATATGAGGCGGCAACTGTAGATGGAGCTTCACGATTGCAGAAAATTATCCATGTTGATATCCCGGGTATTCTTCCTACAATTATTATTCTATTGATACTTGAAGCGGGAAAACTTATGAGTGTAGGCTTCGAAAAAGTATTTCTCATGCAGAATGATTTGAACTTAATTAATTCTGAGATTATATCTACTTATGTTTATAAAATAGGGTTGCTTAATGCGCAATTCAGTTTTTCAACTGCTGTAGGTTTATTCAACTCTGTTGTTAACTTTATATTGATTTTATCTGTGAATAAAATGGCTAAAAGGTGGGGTGATATCAGCTTATGGTAGAAAATGTTTTGGTTAAGAAAATAAACCAGTCTGCTGGCGACAGGGTATTTATGCTTTTTATATATTTGTTTCTATGGTCGGCCCTCATTATGGTATTATATCCTCTGATATATGTTGTAAGTTCCTCTCTCAGTTCCAGCCATGCAGTTACATCAGGCCAGGTATGGCTGTGGCCTGTGGAACCAAATATAAGTGCATACATCAGAATTTTTCAGAACAAACAGGTTCTGACAGGTTATAAAAATTCTATTATTTATGCATGCATAGGGACAACGATTAATGTATGTATTACACTGATGGCTGCATATCCTCTATCCAGAAAAGACTTCAAATGTTCGGGTCTGCTTATGAAGTTTTTTACATTTACAATGCTGTTTTCAGGAGGACTTATTCCCATCTACCTGGTAGTAAAGAATCTTGGAATGATTGACACAATGTGGGCGTTGGTGATACCTAATGCTATGCAGGTATACTATATGATTATAGCCAAAACCTTTTTCAATATGTCAATACCCGAAGAACTTTATGAAGCTTCCGACCTCGATGGGTGTAGTGAATTTGGGATATTGTGGCACATTGCACTGCCACTTTCAAAACCAATTATAGCTGTAATATCATTAATGTATGCGATTGGGCACTGGAACAGTTACTTTAATGCACTAATATACTTAAAGACTCAAACCCTATTCCCTCTACAAATAATATTAAGGAATATACTGATTCAAAATAATGTTGACCTGAGTATGATAGCAGACATGAAGACTGCGATGGAGCTTGAAGGGATGAGAGATTTGCTTAAATATGCCCTAATAGTTACAGCAAGTCTTCCAATATTAGCAATATATCCCTTTGCACAAAAGTATTTTATAAAAGGAATGATGATTGGAGCAGTGAAAGGGTAGCATTAATTGACAACAAATTTACTTGAGCAAATGGAAGATGCCCACTTTATGTGAGATTACTGTGTCTGGATATGCAAAGAGTAAATGTTGAATATATAATAGAAAATAAGGAGGCTAATTCATGAAGAAAGTGGTATTTGGTTTTATCTCAATTATGCTGACACTATCTATTCTCCTAAGTGGGTGTGGAAGTGCTAACAAGGCTGACAAGGACAATGCTCAGGGACTAACAAATGAAGAAAGCAAAAATGCCGAAAATGTTAATCCTGCGGGGGTATTCCCAATCGTAAAGGAAAAAATTACTCTCTCTGCATTTATCCCTCATGAGGCAATAATATCAGACTATGTAAACAATGATGCTACTATTGAGCTTGAAAAAAGGACAAACATAAAGCTTACTTTTATTGATGTACCCCTTGATGGAGTGCAAGAGAAGAAAAGGTTGCTTCTGGCAAGCGGAGACTACCCGGATATATTTATGCTTGGTGAGGCTCAGTCGTTCAGCAATGAAGACATAATGTTGTACGGCAACAGCCAGAAAATATTTCGTCCAATGAATGATTTAATTGATAAGTATGGCTTCGAAATAAAAAAGAAAATGGAGATTGCTAAAACTTTAAAAACAGATATGACAA
Source organism: Ruminiclostridium sp. (assembly GCA_036507975.1). GTDB lineage: Bacteria > Bacillota > Clostridia > Acetivibrionales > DSM-1351 > Ruminiclostridium. The sequence goes on along the minus strand of DATCID010000098.1, from coordinate 110,348 downwards.
CTCCTGACGGAAATATTTATGGACTGCCTATTTATGAACCAACCTACCACACAACATGGTCTCAGAAAATGTGGATGAACCAGGCTTGGCTTGACAAGTTAAATTTGAAACTGCCTGAGACAACAGACGAATTGTATACTGTACTGAAGGCATTCAAAGAAAAAGACCCCGATGGCAATGGCAAGGCCGATCAGATTCCTTTGACAGGTGCAGTTAAATGGGAAAATGGGCAGCCTCAACATTTCATTATGAATTCTTTTATTTACACAAACAGGAAGAATTTTTTCTTTATTAATAATGGAAAGCTTGATTATGCCCCTTCAAAACCCGAATGGAAAGAGGGAATCAAGTACATGAACAAGCTCTACAAAGACGGATTGTTTGACCCTGCAGCATTTACACAGACTATGGCTCAGGTAAAAACGCTTGCTACAAATCCTGAAGGGTCTGTTGTAGGTGCAGTAACCACTCTTCATCCAGGTCACTTTACTGTAATAAGTGATGATCCGAATAATCAACTACATAATGATTATGTAGCAGTAGCTCCTCTTAAAGGACCGCAAGGAGCACAATATGCTGCATACTTTGGAGGAATACAGGGCGCCGGATTTGTAATTACCGACAAATGTAAGAACCCTGAAGCTGCTTTCAGGCTTGGCGATTACTTCTATGGTGAAGAAGGTACACTCCTTATCACTGAAGGTCTGGAAGGAAAGACATGGGCTAAAGCAGAAGTAGGGCAAAAGGATATTCTTGGAAGACAGGCTAAATATATTCGTATAGTTTATACACATGTTGCCGGGGCTTCCAATAATTTTAACTGGGGCAACTCTATGTTCAGAAACAGAGGGTCAGAGTTCGATGGGTTAAGAGGTTATTTTGCATATGATCAGGATACAACAAAATTAGCAGGATATGAAACAAGATTGTTCCAAGAGACAAAGAACAAGTATGCAGGAAAAGAGCCGAAAGAGGTCTTTACCAGTGTATTCCTTCCTGCGAAGGAGACAGATGAAGCCTTCCAGCTGAAGGTTAACCTTGAAGACTATGTAAATCAATCATTGGTAAGGTTTATTACCGGTGACCTGGACGTTGAGAAGGATTGGGACTCTTACTTGAAAAAGCTTGAAGACCTTAATCTCAAACGATATCTTGAGATCTACGGTAAAGCATATGACGATAAGAAGAAGTTGCAGAATTAATTAAATTGCGCTGACTGATATTAAGAGATACTGGCTTAAACAAGCTTGTATCTCTTAATAATTGAAGCAAGTCATATAGAACAAAAGATATTCCAATTTCTTAATTTACGAAAGGAGGAACAAACAAATGTCAAATAAGGATACAAGAATGAAATGGTGGCGTGAAGCCAGATATGGAATGTTTATTCATTGGGGGTTATATGCGATTCCTGCAGGAAAATGGAATAGTAAGGATATACCCTTCGGTGGGGAGTGGATAATGAAAAATGCTAAGATTCCTGTTGCAGAATATGAAAAACTTGCAGGTCAGTTCAACCCTGTTAAATTTGATTCTGAAGAATGGGTGAAGATGGCCAAAGATGCTGGCATGAAATATATGGTAGTTACTGCAAAACATCATGATGGATTTGCGATGTACGATTCAAAGTGTTCCGACTACAATATAAAAGATGCTACACCATTCAAGCGAGACCCTATGAAGGAACTTGCGGAAACATGTAGAAAAGAGGGAATAACATTTTGTTTTTACTATTCACAGCTGCAGGACTGGCACCATCCAGACGCAGCAGGCAATGACTGGGATTTTACTGATGCTTCTAAAAAAGATTTTGGAAGGTATATAGAAGAAAAGGTGAAACCTCAACTCCACGAATTGTTAACAGGATATGGACCTATTGGAATCATATGGTTTGATACTCCGTATGAAATGCCGAAGAAATATTGTTCAGAGCTAGTAGATTTTATACGAGGGATCCAACCTAAATGCATAATCAGCGGACGTGTAGGGTATGGTCTTGGAGATTATCGACAAATGGGCGATAATAGCATCCCGATTGCAGTGTACAATAATGATTGGGAGACACCTATGACGTTAAATGACACCTGGGGGTACATAAAGGATGATAATAACTGGAAGAACCCTGAAACAGCAATCAGAATGTTGGTTGATATTAATGGGAAGGGCGGCAATTTCCTATTAAACGTAGGACCCGACGCCGAAGGTATGATTCCCCAGGGAAGTGCGGATATATTAAAGACGATTGGTGACTGGCTAAAGTTAAACGGAGATTCTATTTATGAAACCATACCTACCCCTAATTATCTATATGAGTTGAACTGGGGAGGGTTTACCGCGAAACCGGGAAAGCTTTATATGCATGTATTCAACTGGCCAAGGTTCCCGTATGAGATTGTCGTATACGGATTTAAAACGAAGATTAAAAAAGCATACTTCCTGGCTGATAAGGAAATGAAGCCTGTTCAGGTAATACAGTCATATGAAACTGCCAGGGATGAATATAGATTGAGGGTTAGACTTCCAGAAGAACCAATTGATACTTTGGACACTGTAGTGGTATTGGAACTTGATGGAGAACCAGAAGTATACAATGCATAAGTTAATAGAATTATGTACGTGAGAGTACTCTTGATTGAAAGGATGATATGGAATGCAAGCACCTGGTACGCAAAATGGTTATCCTGAATGGAATAATAATCCAGATATTTTTGAAGTAAACCGTGAGGATGTACATGCTACCTTAATGCCATTTGACACACTTGAAGAGGCACTCAAGTGCGATACTTACGCATCCAGGCGAGTTATGTTACTTAACGGTACGTGGAAATTTCACCTTTCTACAAATCCTGCCGAAAGACCATCAGAATTCTATAAAAGTAATCCTGATTCTTTGTCCTGGGCGGATATAGAAGTTCCATCGTGCTGGCAGTTTAAGGGATATGATTATCCTCATTATGTAAATATCGCATATCCGTGGGAAGGAAGAGAGGATATAGATCCGCCTTTTGCTCCACAAAAATATAATCCGATCGGTTCATATGCCAGAAAGTTTGATATACCTGGTGACTGGCTAGGTGACAGTATATACATAAGCTTCCAAGGAGTAGAATCGGCATTTTATATTTGGGTAAATGGGGAATTTGTGGGGTACAGCCAGGATTCCTACACACCTGCAGAGTTTGATATTTCTTCATACATAAGAACTGGCGAAAATAGTGTTGCAGTTGAAGTATACCGCTGGTGTGACGGAAGTTGGCTGGAGGATCAGGATACCTGGAGGCTATCAGGGATATTTAGGGATGTATTTGTATACTCAACACCAGCATGTCATATAAGTGACTTCTGGGCTGTTCCGTTCCTAGAGGATAATTACCAGGATGCCGAATTAAAGATAAGAGCCCATATTATAAGAAATGACGTACACTTTGAAAAGATAATGCTGGAGGCGGAACTGTATGACTCTAACGGTAAATTGGCATCAGGCTGTCAGTTGGAGTGTGCAGAGAAATTTATTGGTGACAGCTGCGACATTGAATTGGCAACCAAGGTTGGCAATCCCCAAAAATGGAGTGCAGAAAAACCTGAACTATACACACTGGTGCTTAGTCTTAAAACCAATGATAGAATTCTCGAATATGTAAGCTGTTATATAGGTTTCAGGAGATTTGAGATAAAAGATGGCTTAATGCTGATAAATGGTAAGAGAATAATTTTCAAAGGGGTAAACAGACACGAATTTAATACTGATAGGGGGCGTGTAGTAACCACCGAGGATATGATAAGGGATATAATGCTCATGAAGACACATAACATCAATGCTGTACGTACCTCTCACTATCCAAGTCATCCATACTGGTATGATCTTTGTGACAGGTATGGTATTTATGTGATTGATGAAAATAACCTTGAGACTCACGGTAGTTGGAATTACGGACAGGAAACCGATGAAGGCGCTATTCCGGGAAGTAACCCGCAGTGGACAGGTGCGGTACTTGACAGGGTTAATTCAATGTTTCAGAGGGATAAAAACCATCCGTCAGTATTGATTTGGTCTCTTGGAAATGAGTCTTTTGGTGGAGAAAACTTTATTAAAATGCATGACTTCCTAAAAGAGAAAGACCCTACAAGGCTTGTTCATTACGAAGGAGTGTCCCGTTACAGGCTTTCCGACGCGGCAACAGATATTGAAAGCCGTATGTATCCAAATGTCCATGATGTCATAGATTATGTTACTAACATACATCTGAAGCCATATATAATGTGTGAATATGCACATGCAATGGGTAATTCATGTGGAAACCTTTATAAGTATACGGAGATGTTTGAAAACTATCTTAGCGCTCAGGGTGGCTTTATCTGGGATTGGATGGACCGAGCCATACGCATGGAGAAGTCTGATGGTACAGAGTTCTATGCTTATGGTGGTGACTTCGGAGAATGGCTGCATGACGGTAATTACTGTGGGGACGGTTTGCTTTTCTCGGATAGGTCGGTTACTCCTAAGCTTTTTGAGGTAAAAAAATGTTATCAGAATGCTGACTTTGAGAATATCGACATTTCCAGAGGTAAGATATCAATAAAAAATAAATCAGCTTTTACCGATCTCTCCGATTATATACTGAAGTGGAGTGTTGTCCACAAAAATAAGACGGTATTCTCCGATACTACAGAGGTTTCAGCAGCTCCGGGAACTAAAACGGAGGTTGAACTTGGTTTTGATGCTTCAGATATAAAGGGTGAATGGTTTTTAAATGTTCAGTTTGTTCTCGGGAGTGATACATTATGGGCAAAGGCAGGACATATAGTTGCAGGAGAACAATTTGTGTCCAACCAGTACCAGTGGCGCGAAATAAGCGAAGAGAGTAAACCTGAGATAGATGTACGTGTTACATATGGTACTGTAATAGTAAAAAGTGAGAAGTTTGAGTTGAAGATCAGTAATAGGAACGGGGAATTGTATTCCTATGAATATGATGGAGAGCAGATGCTCAAGTCTCATATAAAGCTTAATTTTTGGAGACCAAGTACAGATAATGACAGAGGAAATTATCTTCCTGTCAGATGCGCTACCTGGAAAGCGGTAGGGGGGGCAACCAACTGGAGGAATACTTCAGTCAAGGGAATAAGAAAGATTGATAAATCAACTGTTGAAATAATAGTTGAGTATAATTTGCCTACCACTGTGGTAACCAGGTGTCAGATAATCTATACCATCTCTGGAGATGGCAGGGTGAAGGTGGATTATGACTTAAAGCCAGGAAACAACTTGCCTGAGATTCCGGAAATAGGGCTTGTTTTTACACTACCAGCTGATTATAATAGAATAAAGTGGTACGGAAGAGGACCTCATGAAAATTACATTGACCGCCAAAAGAGCGCCGATGTAGGGATTTATGATGAAAGTATACAGGAGCAAATGACTCCTTATCTCAAACCTCAGGAATGCGGTAATAAAACAGAGGTGAGATGGGCAAAAATTTACGGTGACAGGCCATACATGCTTATATTTGAAGGTGTGCCGGTTGTTGAGATTAACGCTCTTCCATACTCGACGGAAGAAATTGAAGCGGCCTCCCACCAATGTGACTTATCTGTTACAGATAAGACTGTAGTAAGAGTAAATTACAGGCAAATGGGAATCGGAGGCGACAATGCCTGGGGCGCTACCACACATGAGGAATTTCTTTTAAAAGCAGATAAAGAGCATTCTTATTCGTTTGTTTTTAGGGTCGAAAAGGTTTAGTTTTCAAGTTTAGAAATTATACATGAAAGGATATTGGAAATGGAGCATTTTAGCTATTTCTGCAAAATAAGGGAACTGTATCCTCCACTACTTTACCGAGTGGTAAGGGCCGGCAGCAGTAAAGTTACCCCTGATTTTAATATAAAAAGGAACAGTTCCTATCCTTACTGTGTAATTCATTATGTCATGGGGGGAACGGGCTGGGTTATACATAACAATAAAAAATATGATGTACACAAAGGTCAGGCTTTTATACTTATGCCCAATGAGGCACATCAGTATTATACTGACCCTGATAATCCCTTCAAATTTAACTGGATTGAATTTTCAGGTGGAGATTGCAGCAGACTGGCAAAAAACATAGTAAACAACTCTTCACCTGTTTTAGATGTTCCTTGTAGCAGCAGGCTTAGCAGGTATATACTTCATATACATTCACTTATTAAAAGGGATGACCTTGCAAATAAAATACAGATATCAAGGACACTTTATTCAATGATGCTGTTTCTTTTGGATAGATGTAATACAAAAGATTACATGGATTTGTCAAATTGGAAAAGCGGTACTGTGACTGACGTACTCCAATTTATTGATAATAACCTTCACGAAGACCTTAAAATTGAAAAACTTGCCAAGATTTCAAATTTCAGTACAGAACATTTTATACGTCTTTTCCATAAAGCGGTTGGTACAACACCTTTCAGGTATATTAAGGAAAGAAGAATTAACAGAGCTAAGGAACTCCTCGGCACAGAGGGCCTCAGCGTAGATGAACTTTCGGATTGCCTCGGTTTCTGCAATTCAAGTCATTTTATAAGAACATTTAAAAAGGCTGAAGGTGTCACTCCAGCCGAATACCAGAGACAGTGTATCATGTTTCTGTATGACCCGCATTAAGCTACCTTACACTATATAGGGCTTCAATATTTTCAATGGGAACATCGCCTTCGAAGCCCTGGCTTGCCATCAATATATAGCCGCCGTTTACATTAAGTGTGTCAATATAATACCTTGTTTCCTTTTTTACTTCTTCAGGAGTACCAAAGGGTAAAATACTCTGTGTGTCTATACCTCCGTGGAAAGCAAGCTTTTCTCCGAATTCCTCCTTCAAGCGTTGAGGTTCCAAACCTTTTACCTTCTGTAAGGGCTCAAGAACATCCACACCACATTCAATGAGTTGAGGTATAATCGGTCTTACAGACCCACAGGAGTGCTGCATGTAAAAAGCGTTATGCCTATGGGCAAGAGAGGTCAGTTTCTTGGTGTTATCCTTAAAATAGTCCTTCCACATATCTACGCTGAAAAGTAAGCTTACCTGAGTCCCATAATCATCATGGGGCCTTAGAATATCAATTTGACCGTCTGCTGCTTTAAAAATCCGCTCATAGTATTCCAACTCAAATTCCACCATCCGGTCATAAATTCTATGTGCGAATTCAGGATCTACAGCCATGTCTACAAGGAGTTTTTCCATACTTCTCAAAAAGCAGGCTACCTGAAATGGCCCAGGATGACCAATTATAATCGCCTTATCCCTGTGCTTTTCACACTGACGCTTAACGCTTTCATAATCAAACCAATCAGGAGAGGGCCACTGGTATTTATCCAGATCTTTAAGTGTTTCACATTTATCAAGCGGATAATAACAGGTATGGTGGTTATATTCTTTTCCTGTCCAAACCTGTTTAGTTCTGTATCCCCAGTAGGTTTCAAAAATCCTTTCTCCGTTCTCATAAAAAGATTTTAGCTCAGGGCCAATATATTCGGGTAATATAGGCCGCATATCAATTTCAAACTTTTGATAAATCTGTTCAATATCATGAAAACCGTAGTGCTCGATAAGCTTTTTTTCGACAGAGGATACACATTCGAAATTCGCAGGTACTCTGTCGGGCTGTTGGTGCATAATCGACTTTCTTACTCTTTCTTTTGATGTCATAGAAATCCCTCACATACCTAAATTTTCCATTTAGATCAGTATCAGCTGATGTTAATTCTTTATTTTATTTTAAATAAAATGTCGATATATTACAATGTATATTACTGCTGTAAAGTAGTACAATGTTGACTATATTCTCATAGAATGAAAAATAGATAAATGAATGATACCCCAATTTCCTTTTTTCATCACCCATTAAGATTCATCTGATTTTTATTTCTATATAACTTAGGGGAGATACCCTCGTATTTTTTAAAAAACCGTGAAAAGTAGAATTCATCTGTAAAACCTAATTTGTACGCGATTTCCTTTACACTGAGTTCAGAAAGCAAAAGCATCTCTTTTGCTTTCTGAACTATCCTTTGGCAGAGGTATTTTTTTAGAGGAATTCCTGTATCGTTTTTAAACATCGAGGATAAACGGGTATGTGATACGCCAGCATGACAGGCAATCTGCTCCACCGTCATTCCTGCATGGCAGTATTCATCAATATATTTATATAAGCTGTGGTATTTATAGAAAGTCTCCATCTGTTTGCATAATTTATCGGTAAAAGATGTCATGAACATTGACACAACTTCTAAAAATAAACCTTTACAGAAAAATAGATCATCCATCCGCCTACTTCCAATCCTATCAAATAGTTTCGCTTCATTCATATTATCAAGAGGAAGACTCGTAGCCCTAGGCAGAAACTCAAAGATATCATGTCCTGGAAGAATCTCTGCAAGGAAGTGAATATAAAACTTTTTAATATATTTATCACAAGCATAAGAGTAAGTAGATTGCAGCGGAATAAGATATACATTCCCTCCTGTAAGCTGCAGAGAGTGGTTATCATTCTTAACAACACCTTCACCGTCTAAAACAAAATACAGCCTGTTGAAAGGTGAGCATACATCCTTGTAATTCCATTTTGAATCTCCTGTTAGCAGGCCATGGTCAAGGATGCTAAGCCGTATATTGTTAATAGTATTGTCAAAGATATCAAATTTTTTATTTTCCATAAAATAAGTCCATGCTTTCTTCGTTTTAGTCCATGTATGTATTCTTATAACAATATTATAATTGAAATGCATAAATTATTCAATGTGAGGTGGAGCTTATGTCATATGTAGATGGAATATCTGCTATCAATCTTGAAATGCCGGAAAGAGTACCACGCACTGAATATTCGGCACATTTTCACTGGGATCTTGTCAATGCTGTAACAGGAATGAAGGTAGATCAAAACAGTGAACAAAGTCAAAAGGGTATAGCTTCGGAAAAGTTCATTAAAGCATGGAATTACGATCTTTTTTGGAATACCTTAATAAAACGGGATGTTTTTGGAGATTATTACACCCAAATGGGGCATGCTGCTTATGCTTCAGGTGGAACTGATTATAATAATAAGATATTCTGTCCTTTTGAAGAACCTGAGGATGTAATTAACTTTGATCCATGGGCGACGTACGGGCAAAGAAACAAAAACGAAATTATTGAAAGTTTCAACAACAATTTTGATTCCCAAAACAAGTCTTATCCTGATGCGGTAAATATGACAGGAATATATATCACTTGTATGTCAGGATTAATTGATATCTTCGGCTGGGATATGCTGCTTATAGGGGCAGGTATTGATTCCAAGGGCTTTGGTGAAATGACAGACAGGTATTGTTCATGGATAATGCAGTATTTTGAAGCTCTGGCACAGTCCAAAGCACCTATTGTCATGATTCACGATGACATTGTGTGGACAGAAGGCGCTTTTCTTGCTCCAGAATGGTATAGGAAGTACATATTTCCTAATTACAAGAAGTTTTTTGCTCCTTTAATTGAAAGTGGCAAAAAAATTCTGTTTACATCTGATGGAAATTGTACAGAATTTATTGATGACATCGCTTCGACAGGGGTTCATGGTTTTGTCCTGGAGCCGGTAACGGATATGAAGTATATAGCTGAAAAATATGGCAAAACTCACATTTTTGTAGGAAATGCCGACACACGTATACTGCTCTCCGGAACTAAAGAACAGATAAGAGCCGAAGTGAAGCGCTGCATTGATATCGGGAAAAATTGTCCAGGCTTTTTTATGGCAGTGGGTAATCATATACCTTCAAACACACCTGTAGAAAATGCACTGTATTACAACGAAGTTTATGAAGAACTAAGCCGTCGATAGGAGATCATAGCAGTTATTTACTAACACAGGTATAATACAATATGATAAAATTAATAACGAAGTTATATGGGGGGATGAAAATTATATGAATTTATTTAACCTTGAAGGAAAGGTAGCTGTCATCACTGGAGCAACCAGAGGCCTCGGCGCGGCCATGGGGGAAGCACTGGCGGGATATGGAGCCGATATTGTATCCATTCAGAGATCAAGTGCAGATAAACAAACTAAGGTAACGGTGGAAAAGCTCGGAAGACGATGTGAAATCATCGAATGTGATCTTGCAGACATGCAGGCTGTTCGTCAGGTCATGAATAGGGTAGACGAACTGTTCGAGCATGTCGATATTCTGGTGAATAATGCCGGGATTCAGCGCCGTTCTCCAGCAGTTGATTTTTCTGAGACCGATTGGGATTCTGTAATGGATGTTAATTTGAAATCGGTTTTTCTCCTTTGCCAGCAGGCAGGAATACGTATGCTTTCCAGGGGGTATGGCAAGATTATCAACATTGCTTCACTGTTGTCTTTTCAGGGAGGCATAACAGTACCTGCTTATGCAGCGGCAAAAGGTGGAATTGTACAGCTGACCAAAGCTCTTGCAAATGAGTGGGCCGGTCGTGGCATCAATATAAATGCCATCGCTCCGGGGTATATGAATACTGATATGAATGAAGCACTAATAAGGAATGAGATGCGCAGTCGACAGATTCTTGAAAGGATCCCAGCAGGCCGATGGGGGGATCCGCACGATATGATGGGGGCAGCAGTTTTCCTCGCATCCTCAGCATCGGATTATGTGAATGGGCATGTTCTGGTAGTTGATGGGGGATGGATGGGAAGGTAAAAGAAGCATTTTACCTTCAAGGATACAGTGTAGTATAACTATTGTTATTTTGTATTCTATATTCTTTAGGAGTACATTTTAGATGCTTTTTAAATATCTTTATGAAATAGCTAATATTTTCGAATCCCACATCTAAGGCAATCTGGGATATTTTATTGTTACTGTCAGTTAGGAGAAAAGCAGCCTGATTAACACGATAATTATTAATATAATCAATCGGTGTCTTTCTGGTCATTTGCTTGAAAAATCGGTAGAAATGGCCACCACTCATGTTCGTAAGTTTCGCTAGTTCTGTTATGTTCATTTTATTTTGGTAATTTTCATGTATATAACTCAATGTTTTTTTTATGTTTTCAGTTTTGTGATTTTTTATTAAAAGATTCCAGTCATGATTCACGGGGTCTGTATTTGAAAGCATAGTAGAGAATATTAAATATAGATTCGCTTTAATTATTAATTCAAAAGCAGTAGATTTTAGAGTAAAAATCTCGGCAATTTCAAATAATTTCTTTATTATTTCTTTTTCCCAGCTTTGGACGCCACATATATGAACAGGTAAAACATACTGCTTTCTTATAATTGGTTCGAGATACTTGGTTTGCATTACGTCAAAACTTTTACTGAAAAGCATTTCTGGATTAAAAACGATAGCACAAAAATTGCAGGAAGTATGATTCACAGCGAAACCTGCATGTAGGTATCCCTGATTAATAAAAACTGCTTGGCCCTCATCCACTGCATAGTAGATGCCTTCAACTTGAAATATAGCCTTGCCTTTTGTAACAAAAAGAAATTCAAGTTCATCATGCCAATGACAGTACTGTATTGTGTCATCTTGTCTATTTTTATTAGAGTAAACCATTAGAGGAAATATATAGTCACCATGTTTAATATTTTCTTTTAGATTGATTTTGTCCATACTTCAATTCCTCCTGATATAATTTTGTAACTTTAGTAAGAATGCTTAGATAAATGTGAGTATTGTAGTATTATTGGTTTAAATAGTGCAAGTATTAATAATGAAATGTTACTATAATTACATTATAACAAAATAGATTTATAAAGAGAACTATTCTTAATTTTTAGATGATATGGAGGAATATATGATTACACGAAAATTGGAAAAGAAGAACTACTTACGTGTAAGTGTAGATTATGCTGAAATAATAGAATTACAGGAGTTTGGGGTATTGCTTAAAACTTTTGCTATTGCTAAAAAGAAGGTTAATATATCTTCTGCAGATTCTCAGATGCTAGAGCAGCAAAAATTAATTTCCGATGGTGATCGAATTGAAGGAACCATACAAATTGATGTATGTGCAGAAGATGTCATTCGAGTGCGTTATGGGCAAGGGAAATGTGTCAAGGAGAACATTACACCAATGTTAGTAGGTTCTTTCCTAAAGCCTAAAACATGCATTTTAAATCATCCTCAAGACAGTGACGGGGATGACCTAGGAAAGGTATTCATAACTACAGACAAGATTGAATTGACTATACATCTTAAACCTTATTCAATAGAAATGAAAAACTTAATTTCAAAAGATAAAGTTACTGTGGGAGGGAGTGAAAAGGACTATTTTATCAACTGGGATTCAATAAATACAGGCATGTGTTATGAACCTGGAAATAATATCAGTATAGCCGCAGAGAATTTTAGTCTCCAACATGATGAGTGCATCTATGGTTTTGGTGAAAAATTTATTAAGCTCAATAAAGTTGGGCAAACCATAGATTTAAATATGGAAGATGGGCTAGGTGTTACAACTCCAAGGTCTTATAAAAACATACCTTTTTATATAAGTACAAAGGGATATGGCGTATTTTTTAATCACAGTAGTCTTATGACATTCTGGGTCGGAAGCATGTCAGCATGCGATATCCAGGTTGCAATTGAGGATGACTTTCTTGATTATTTTATTTTTAGCGGAAGTATTAAAGAGATTCAGAAAAATTATACAACCCTCACAGGGAAAGGTTCGGTTCCACCCAAATGGACGTTTGGATATTGGCAAAGCAAAATCAGCTATTCTTCAGCAGAAGAAACTCTTGAAATTGCGAAAAAAATGCGAGAACATCAAATTCCCTGCGATGTTATCCATCTTGATACGCATTGGTTTAAAAAGGATTGGTACTGTGATCTGGAGTTCTCTAAAGATCGGTTTCCTGATCCGGAGGCTTATATGAAGACTCTACTGGAAATGGGTATCAAAATATCTTTATGGCAATTACCGTATATTCCTGAAGGTAGTGAGTTGTTTGAAGATATTAAAGCTGTGGACGGCTTTGTTAAAGATACAAATGGTAATATTTATAACAATGGAGTGTGCTTTGTAGAAGACTTTAAAGGTATAGTAGGGGTAATTGATTATACAAATCCCAAAGCTATTGAAATTCATAAAAATGCATTCAGACGCCTATTCCGTATGGGTGTAAAAGTTATAAAAACCGATTTTGGAGAAGCAGCACCCTTAGATGGCGTTTATCACGATGGTACGCTAGGTCACAGAATGCATAATTTATACCCATTAATTTATAACAAAGCTTTGTTTGAAGTTACAAAAGAAGAAACTGGTGAAGGCGTTGTTTGGGCTAGATCTGCTTGGGCTGGAAGCCAGCGTTATCCACTTCATTGGGGAGGAGATAACAGTCCAAACTATATGAATATGGCACCTCAATTGGCAGGAGGACTTTCCCTTGGATTATCAGGATTCCAATTTTGGAGTCAGGATATCGGTGGCTTCTGCGGAGAGACAAATGACCAACTCCTAATCAGATGGATGCAGGCTGGTATGTTTCTTTCACACGCAAGAATTCACGGTTCTGGTGATCGCGAATTATATAAATTTGCTCCAGAAACAATTCGGATTTGCAAAAACTATATACAGTTACGTTATAAGCTAATGCCTTATATTTATGGTAGTTCAATGAAGTGCGTTGAAGAATCACTGCCAGTGGCAAGAGCGTTAGTCATAGAATATCAGGAAGATCCAAACGTATGGAATATTTCAGATCAGTATCTTTTTGGGGATTTTATTATGGTAGCACCAATTTTCAATGAAGAAAGCGAACGAAAAGTATATCTTCCCAAAGGAATTTGGACAGATTGGTGGACAGGCGAACGGATCAAAGGGAAACAATGGATTGAGGTGGAAACAGATATAGAAATTCTACCATTATACATTAGAGAAGGTGCAATAATCCCAATGGGACCGGTGATGAATTATGTAGACGAAATCAGAACCGAAAGTATTGATTTGCTTATTTCTCTATATGAAAATGAAAATTCGAGTAGCTTTAATATCCCTGTTAATGATACATTTATACCTGTTAACTATGAATTTATTAATGGTAAGCATTTGGTTAAAATAGGGAAAACAGATGTAAAATTTAATATCAAGGTTTTTGGAGAAAGTATGATAACAACTGAGTATATTTAAAGAATTTATTTGTTAAAGTTGATGTTGTGATATATAATACTCAAAATAAATTTTAGTTTCTTACTTAAACTGAATATATTGTAGGTAAGACTCATTTGGATACTTATTCCAGAATAGAAGGTGCTCAAGTGGTAGTCATAGTTGAGTTAAACGAGAAAGAGTTGACTGTTGTAGGAGAAAAATACGGTATCGCTACTCTATATACTGATTACAACAAGTTGCACTCTATAAAAGTTTATAAACATAGGGCAAATATTTTATCGTCCATATGTCCACGCTCCATTGAAATAACTTTAAACATGGCTGCAAATATTGTAAGCCATGTTTAAAAGGAAGCAGATACTACTACTGGGGTGCGTTTAACAAAATGGAGCAAGGTATTTCTTCTGCAATCAAAAGGTATTATTTAAACGCCCCTACGACACCAGCTGCCAAAACTATAACGGCAAATACCATTCTATAAACAGCGAAAATCTTCATAGACTTCTTTTTTAAATATGAAATAAACTTGCTTATTACGGCTAAAGCTACCACGAATGCTACAAGAAAACCAACAATGAGCGAAGTCATTTCTAGTGAAGTAAGCGTAGTCAAACCGCCAATTTTAACTATCTTTAGGAAGCTCATTCCTACCATAACTGGAATAGCCAAAAAGAAGGAGAACTCAGCAGCAACAACAGTGGAAAGACCAGATACCCAACCTCCTATGATGGTTGAAGCAGAACGTGACATACCTGGAATTATCGCTAAGCATTGGAACGCACCTACTATCAAGGCTTGACTTGGTGTTACTTTTAGTTTGTGATCTCCTAGATTGTTTTTTCGAAACCTATTCTCAGCGTATATTATCAATATACCGCCTAAAAATAAAGTTATTGCCACAGATAATGGATTAAACAAGTATTTCTCCGCTGTGCTGTCAAGCAATATCCCCAAAACTGCACCGGGAAGACAGGCGATAAACACCATAAACCAAAATCTAAAGCCGGATTTCTCATACCCGACTTTTTGGGGGAAGAAATTTATTATAGTATCTTTAATTTTATTCCAATAAAGAATAACAACTGCTAATATAGCTCCGAGCTGAATTACATAGGTATACATCTCAACATAATTTGGACTTGTACTCTTAAAGTCCATAAAGCTTTCAAAAATAATCATATGCCCTGTTGAAGAAATGGGTAAGAATTCAGTTATTCCTTCCACTATACCCAATATAATAGATTTCAATATAAATAGTAAACTATCCATGCAAATACCACCCTTTCGTAAAAAAATCATACCAAATATGTTTATGCCCGACATTTGATAATATATCATCTTTTTAGGGTATAGGGCAACTCTATTTTAGTCAAGAAAACTTTAAATATGGGCAATAACACATAAAAGTACGAGTTGTGGTCATAGTTCGTCTAATAGAAGTTATAATACAATGAAAATTTTCAAAAAAATAAACAGATTGAAGCACGTGGAATTGTAACAAGTTAACATTAATAAATATAAGACAAAATGATAGAATATCAATATTAATATTAGGAGGTTCAAAATAGTGATAACGATTGTTGCAAAAAATATTGTAAAGAAAGACAAGCTTGATGAATTTAAGAAACTTGCTGCTGAATTGACAGAAGGCAGTATAAAAGAGGAAGGCTGTATTTCATATGTCTTACATGAAGATATTAATAACCCATGTATTTTAACATTTATTGAGAACTGGACCGACCAGAAAGCTATAGCTATTCATAATGCTACAACGCACTTTACAACTATAGCTCCTCAATTTTCAGGACTTGTGGAAGAAGCAATGCAGATAAACTTATACAAGGCACTGTAATTAAGGTAATAAAGTAAATAATAAAGTCGCTATTGCTTGTGCAACAGTCAATAGCGACTTTGCTTTACCCCAAATTTTATTTCAAATGATTCTTAAGGTATACAAATAGGTATAAAGTATAGTAGACACAATACTCTACTACCTGTAAAATGATTTCTATATGTTAATCTTTAATAAGATAGCTAGTGGTAAGGGAAAACTAATTTTTATATTAATAGGATGTGTAAAAACGTGAGATTGAGAAGACAACCATGGGCAAGGCCTGAATTGGCAGCGTGCGATTTTTTTATAGACGATCCACCGCAATATAAAGGCAAGTGGCAAGAACTTTTTGAAAACAAAAACCCTATGCATTTAGAACTTGGCTGCGGTAAGGGTGGATTTATCTCAAAGGTTGGTGCAGCTAATCAGCAGATAAACTATATTGTGGTAGACTTGAAAAGTGAAGTACTTGCGCATGCAAAGCGCAAGATTGAGAGGGAATATACTGCCACAGGAATAAATGTAATAAGCAATGTAAAGCTGATGTCGCAGGATATAGAGCGAATTGATAACATGTTGGAAGCTACAGACGTTATAGAGAAAATATACATTAATTTTTGTAACCCGTGGCCAAAGAGTCCTTGTAAGAAAAAAAGATTGACTCATGGTAAACAACTTACAAAATATCAGAGCTTTCTCAAAAGTGGAGGAGAGATCTGGTTTAAAACAGATAATAATGAGCTCTTCCAAGAATCTATTAAATATTTTGAAGAAAATGGGTTCATAATAAAATATATAACTGAGGATTTGCATGAAAGTGGCTTTGAAGGAAGCGTTCCAACAGAGCACGAAATAATGTTTGCTGAAGAAGGAATACCAATCAAATTCTTGATAGCATTAAACAAATAAACATAAAAGGAAAGTGACATATGGAATTTTATGAAGCGATATCAAAATATTATGACAATATATTTCCTGTAGGAGATGAGCAGATCAGGTTTTTAAAAGAAGTTTTGGGTACACCTCCAAAGTCTGTGCTGGATATTGCCTGTGGGACAGGAGGGTACTCTCTTGAGCTGGCAATGCAAGGCTATAATGTTACAGCAGTGGATTTAGATGCACAGATGGTGCATCAACTAGGAACAAAAGTGCAAAAAGAAGGGCACTCAGTTAAGTTTATGCAGGCAAATATGCTAGATTTGGATAGTAAACTATCTGAGAAATTTAATTTGGCTTTTTGCATTGGCAATTCTATTGCTCATCTTGAAAACATGCTCCAAATAAAGGAGTTTCTCAGCAGCGCAAAGAAAGTAATGGAGAATGACGGAAGCTTAGTTCTTCAGATAATTAATTTTGATAGGATAATACTTAGGGATATTAAGAGTTTACCTACAATAGAGGATGAAAAACTTGGTCTTACTTTTGAGAGGAATTACAGCTATGATAAGCAAGGTAATACTATATATTTCAAGACTAAATTAAGTGTTGACGGAAAAGTTCTTGAAAATGAGATACCACTTTATCCACTAAGGCAGGATGAGATAGTAGAAGCAGTTACAGATGCAGGATTTAAAAATTTAAGGATGTTTGGTGATTTTAACGGTAGTGAGTTTGATAAATACAATTCCTTTATGCTGGTCTTATGGGCTAGGTAATAATCGGGATTCGTTTTAGAAAATTAGACATATTCGGGTCGCATCGCGGCTTGTGGAGGTTACTATGAGCAGAATTGGGAAAGAGATAAGCAAGGTAAGGCAACAAAAGGGTATGTCGCCAAAGCAGCTTGCTAAGGCATTAGGTGTATCCGAGGGATTTGTTCTTGATATAGAATCAGGTAAGAAAATTATTAGTGATGATATGGTCGGCAGGGTTTCAAAGGCTTTGGATTTCCAGCTTGGCCCAATAGGGCTGTTTGCATCAGAGGACAACCTGGGACAAATAAATACACAGGTTGATAGTAGTTCTCGTACAACTGCAGATACAACAAGGGCTACGGCTAAAGCAGCCCCACAGCAGCCAATACAAGAGGTGTGGGACGATGCTTTTGGCAATATTCTTAAAACTGTGCCTATATTTGACTATAGAATGGATAAAATAATAGATAAAAAGCTATTGCCAATTGAAAAAAACAAGGTTGAGGGATTTCAAAAGGAAAAGGTTTTCTATTTGAGCATAGAAGATAGTGATATGGCTGGGTTTAGAATTTTCAAAGGAGACAGAGCGCTTTCTGTCCTGACAAATGAAATCGATAGTGATGGGATTTTCTTTGTAGAATACAGTGGTGCCAGGGCTGTGAGACAGGTCAAAAGGCTGCAGAAAGACAAACTCCTCTTGATTTGTAACAAAGGGACTTTAGTAACCGAAACGATAAGTACAAAGGATATAAAAGTGCTGGCAAGATTAGTTAAGCTAGAGATTGTTCTTTAAAAATAAGGAGAAATATATGCAGAAGTTTGTAAAGTCCCATTCCAAAACAATAGGGTTACCACCAGGAAGTTTGGTTCATATTGGTGAGAAAAAAAGAGAAAACACATTAATGACACTAATTGAATATGGTGAAACTTCTTTTGAACAAAAAGAGATTGGACTCGATGATTTATCTCAACTAAAGCGAGGGAATGAAACTATCAAGTGGATTAATTTGGAGGGACTTCACGAGGTGGATGTATTGGCTAAAATAGGTGAGGTATTTAAGCTACATCCACTGGTTATGGAAGATATATTAGATACTGATCAACGTCCTAAAATAGAGTTCAATGATGAATATATGTATATTTCCGCCAAAATGCTCTTTTACGATACCAAAATCAGTGAGTTCAATATTGAGCAGGTTAGTATTGTATTTGGCAAGGATTTTATTATTTCATTTTCAGAAAGGGATACAGATGTATTTGAGCCTGTAATACAAAGACTAAAGCAGAGCATGAGTCGTATTCGAAAGCAGGGTGCGGACTATTTGGCATACTGCCTACTAGATGTGACAGTAGATAACTATTTTAATGTACTGGAGACTTTCAGCGATGAAATTGAAGCCATAGAGGATGAAATGGTTATCCACACCACAAATAATACGCTTACAACCATCCAAAAATCAAAAAGACAAATCTTATTTTTACACAAAGCAGTATGGCCTTTGAGAGATGTATTATCTTCGCTTGAACGTGGTGAGAGTGATTTGATAAAGGATACCACAGAGATATATACAAGAGATCTGTATGATCATGTAGTACAGATAATGGACACAACAGAAACTCTTAGAGACATATTATCCAGCATGCTGGATGTATACCTTTCTAGTGTCAGTAACAGAATGAACGAGATAATGAAAGTGCTGACTATATTTTCAACGGTATTCATGCCACTTACCTTCATGGTTGGAGTGTATGGCATGAATATAAAGAACATGCCTGAATTAAACTGGTACTGGACGTATCCCACCTTGTGGCTAATTATGATTTCTATTGTAGCTGGAATGCTTTATTACTTTAAAAGGAAAAAATGGTGGTAATCCTGCTGGTAAGTTCCGCTTTTTGCTTTTTACTTTCCAATGTTATTTTCGTAAATAATACATGATAAAGTCCCCGTTTGTTATAGGAAAAGTGATTCTAATTATCATGATTCCATCTATATTAATAGCACTAAGTATTTTGCTGACCTTTCTTTTCTTGGTAACTTACAAATTTGTAATTTTCAAATTTAGGTAATTGTAATTTTCATTTCGTATAATCAAAGGTATAAGACAACATGGCATATAGCGAATATGCTTAGCTATATTGCTATGCCTAAAATTATAACTAAATAAGAATCAATACAATTAAAGAAAAATGAGGAGACAATTATGGAAGTTTTAAGAATTGAAAATCTATCAAAAAAATATGGTAAAGGCCAAAATGAGGTTATAGCAGTTGATAATATAAGCTTTTCAGTAACAAAAGGGGAATTCGTTGCTATAGTAGGTCCAAGCGGCTCTGGCAAAAGTACACTGCTACATTTGCTTGGCGGAGTTGATAAACCTTCATCAGGAAAAGTATATATTGATGAAATGGATATATATGGACTTAGGGAAAGAGACCTATCAATACTCAGGAGAAGAAGGGTGGGCTTTGTATTCCAGGCTTATAATCTTATTCCTGTGTTGACAGCAGAAGAGAATATACTGATGCCACTTCTTTTAGACAATAGGAAGGAAGACAAGAAATATATTGATGAGCTATTGACATTGCTAGATTTAAAAGATCGGAGAACACACCTTCCCTCAGAGCTGTCAGGAGGGCAGCAACAGCGTGTATCTATAGGACGTGCCTTGGCAAACAAACCATCGATTATATTAGCAGATGAGCCCACAGGAAATCTGGATACCAAGACTTCAAGAGAGGTTCTACAGCTTCTAAAGTATTCTGCAAAAAAATACAATCAGACACTAATCTTAATATCTCACAATATGGATATTGCCAGTATGGCTGACAGAGTAATCAGCATAGTTGATGGCAAGATCTCTTCTGATGAGGTGGTGAGATAATGCGGAATTATAAAGAGTTGACTTCTAGGTATCTTAAGCAACACAAGGGTAGAACAATTCTGACGCTTGTGGGAATAATAATAGCAATTGCTATGTTTACGTGTATCGGCAGCATTTATTACAGTGGAATTAATAGTGAAATAGAAAGAGTGAAAGATGAGAAGGGTAATTTTGAGGTGCTTTTTTATGATGCTAGCAAAGACAAAATAAATGTTCTGACAAGCAATGCGGAAATAAAAGATGGTGGTGTTGTTAATGAAGAGGGAAGCTTTCAGATTGATAACAGCCTATTGACGGATTCTCTGAAGAAAATGGATATTAAAGCCTATGATGGAGGTGCTTTTAAAGATATTTTCCGAGTTAAAATTGTTGAAGGCAGGTTTCCAGAAAATGGTTCTGAAATAGTGGTTGACAAGAAGTATTACGCTGTACTAAAGGATAAGAAAATAGGAAAAGTTCTAAAAGGTGAGCTAAAATCCAAAGAAGGTGCTACCAGTCAAGGTCAGTATACAGTTGTGGGTTCATATGAGAGCAAAGAGATCACAAATTGGGGATTAAGCTTTTTGGACATAAGGACTTCTGCAGATACAAATAAATATAGCTATTTTGCAAACTTAAAACAAGGAAAAAACAAAGTTGATGTGGCTCAAAAAATCGCTAAGGCTAATGATGTTAAATTGGACATTAATAGTAGCCTTTTATATTTGTTAGGAGAAGGACCAGATAAAAGCAGAAACAATTCTATGGAAGTGATATTTGGAATAATAGCAGCCTTTGTTGTTGTATGTACTACTGTAGTAATCTATAATTCTTTCAATATATCTGTAATGGAAAGAATAAAACATTTTGGTATACTTCGCAGTATAGGTGCTACAAAGTCCCAGATCAGGAATCTGGTATTTAAAGAAGCCGCTATAATGAGCCTGATAGCTATACCAATCGGTATTTTATCAGGCTTTGCAGGAATTATGATTACCTTTAATGTATTTATGGATGGGTTTCTAGGTGAATTTCAAATTGGCTTTTATCCTCAAGTAATAATCGGTGCAGCGCTGTTAGGACTAATAACAGTATTCCTTTCGGCATTTTTTCCAGCGAGAACTGCCTCAAAGGTATCTCCGATAGATGCTATTAGAGGGACCATGATTGTCAAAGGGGACAAGATAAAAAGGGGAAGTGGGCTATTGGCAAAACTGATTTTTAATTTTGAAGGTCAGGTGGCTTATAAAAACATAAAACGAAGTAGAAAGAGATTTTATATAACCTGCATATCACTAATGATATCACTGATAATGTTTGTATTTTTCTCAAACTTTATTGATATTATCTTTGAGAGTAATAAAATTGTTTCAAGCAGCACTATGGTTGAAGGAATGTTCTCAAGACAGCAGAAAAGTGACAGCCCATATTTAAGCAAAACTCTGGTTAAGAATATAAATAGCCTAGAGGGAATTAAAGAATTATATGAATTAAAGTATGCTTCTCTGTCCTACCTTGTAGATAAGGAAAAGGTAAATGATAAATTTGTTTCTCCAATTAAACGATTGAAAACCACTAACGAATATAAGGGCAAATATATTATAGGCAATGTTCAAATAGCAGGCTATGATGAGAAAACCATTGAGCTTTTCAATAAACAGAATAAGACAAAAATAGGCTATGAAAGCTTCAATAAGAATAATGGAATAATTATAGTAAACAAAGCGGCGGGTGAAGGAGCAAATAATAAAAGGTTTTACGACAGTTTTACAGAATATAAGATTGGAGATGAAATAGCTCTGCCGGTATTGGATGAAAGTTATGTGAATAAACCGGATACAGAGCAACTGAAAAAATATATAGATTCGGGTAAAACTATAAACTTCAAGGTTGCTGGAGTAATTGACTATGAAACTATAGGTAGTTCGATGATGTATAATAGCTACGGAATGATTATGTCAACTGAAAATTACAACAAATTGACGGGCGTCAATGGGCTTTCTGTAATCGCTGTAAACTTTGCTTCACCTGAGTATAGTAGCAAATATTATGAAAAATTCAATATTATGGCCGATGAAAACAAGGCCAGCTATATGGATATATACACTCAGAAAAAGCAGAGCGATAATCTACAAAACCAGATGATGATTCTGGTGTATGGATTTATTGGCTTAATAGTGCTCATATCAACAGTTAATATTATTAATACAGTCACTATAAATCTATTGGTAAAGAAGAGAGAGTATGCGACCTTCAAAGCAATCGGAATGACAAAGGGCCAGTTTAAAAAGCTAGTACTGCTAGAGGGTGCATTGTTTGGTATTATTGCCTGCATAATCGGTTTACCGGTGTCCTTCCTATTAACTTATTTTGGAATAGTTAGAAACAATCCACTAGGCTTCATTGGATATACACCTGCTATTTGGCCATATGCTGTAGGCGGAATCGGGATTATATTAATCACATTGTTGGCCGCTATGATCCCACTTAGAAAGCTGAATGACATGAACATAGTAGAAGCACTTAGGATAGAAGAGTAGTTATTAAGCCTGTTATACTTAAAGCATCAGTTTGTGGTGTATAATTATAGCAGGCTTAATTTAATCTTATAGGAGATAATTCTTATGAACATTTTATTAGTAGAAGATGATGCACCTTTGGCTATGGGAATAGAATATGCTTTGAAAAAACAAGGATTTTCGGTCTCAATTGCCAAGAATATTAGCCAAGCGCATGCTCTTTTCGATATCAAAGTTGATCTTATTCTTTTGGACGTTACTCTTCCTGATGGAAATGGATATGATTTCTGCAAGGAAGTTCGCCTGGCAAGTGAGGTGCCCATTATCTTTATGACTGCACTTGATGATGAGCCAAATGTGGTGTTTGGCTTGGACATTGGGGGAGACGACTACATAACGAAGCCTGTTAGGACAAGCGAATTGATTTCAAGGATAAATGCTCTAATGAGAAGGCAAAAAAACAATACTGTTGGTGATGACACTAGATGCTTGACGAGCGGAAATATTGCTGTTGAGCCTATGAAATGTAAGGTAAGGGTTAATGGAGAAGAGGTTTATCTAACTGCAGTTGAGTATAAGCTTTTGCTTGTTTTAATAGAAAACAAGGGAAAGCTATTGAGTAGAAATGTGATTGTTGAAAAGCTGTGGGATATTGACGGCAATTTTGTGGATTATAATACACTAAATGTATATATGAAGAGGCTTCGGGAGAAGATTGAGCTAAGGGATGAGAAACATATTGAAACTGTTAGAGGGATGGGTTATATGTGGAAGGAAGAGGGGGTATAACCTTGAAACTATTCAAAAATAAAGAGGTGCGGCTTTCGATAGGGATAAGTGTAGTATTGCTCCTAACCTTTGGAGCAGTGCTTATGTATATATTTAGTGACTTTGCAAAGACTTTAAATGCTATACAGATAAAGCAAAACATTGCGGTAATAGGAACAGTTGCCAAGAAGTATCCAGAGCTTGAAACAGATATCGTTAAGAACTATACTGGAGAATTTCAAAAGGATTATGAATATGGCAAGAATATACTAAAGAAATACTCCTACGATGAGAGTCTGAGTGTTGATAAGAATAGTTTCATACAAAAAGATGTCAGACAAGCCTATATAAGGATACAAATAATAATTGCACTTTTTACTTTGATATTAATAACATTTCTTTTGTTAAGCTTTTATAGAATATTTAGTAGGATTCGAAGGATAAGCGTGAGTGCAGAGGCAGTTATAGAAGGAAAATATGAGTCCATTGATGGTGACAACGAAGAAGGCGACATAGGCTTCTTAACTTATCAGTTTAATACAATGACCGAAAGACTAGGTGAGAATGTACAAACTCTGAGTCAAGAAAAGCTATTCTTAAAAAAGTTGATTACTGATATCTCGCACCAACTGAAGACACCTCTTGCATCGCTTGTAATGTTTAACGATATAATGGAAAACGACAATACTATCTCTGGAAAAGATAGAAGCACCTTTCTTATAGAGAGCAAAAACCAGCTAGATAGAATGGAATGGCTTATAAAGAATATGCTAAAAATGGCCAAACTAGAGGCTGCTGTAGTGGATTTTGATAAGAAAGAAGCTTGTGTAGCGCACACACTTCAAAGGAGTATGCTTGGGCTTAAACTTATTGCTGCGCAAAAGAATATAAATATGAAGGTATCGGGAGACATTAGCATCAGTGTCAAGCATGATATCAGCTGGACTACAGAAGCTTTTTCAAATATTATAAAGAATTGTATTGAACACAGTGAACCTGGTAGTGAAATAAATATATCATGGGAAGAAAACAGTGTATTTGTTCAAGTTATTATACAGGATAATGGAGCAGGTATTCCAAAAGAAGAACTCCCAAAGATATTTGATAGATTTTACAAAGGCCCAAATAGCTGCACTCCGACTAACATCGGAATAGGTTTGTATATCACAAAAACAATAATTGAGGGACAGGGCGGTTCGGTCTACGCCTTTAGCCAGATAGGGCAGGGTACAAAATTCATTGTGAGACTCATGAAGATAGGATGAAATGGGATTTATAAGGAAATGATAAATAAATCTTTTACAAATTCCAAGGATAGTATATAATGTAAATGCGAATAGTTCCCATTTACGTTGCTGGAGGTAAATTTATATTGAGAATCAGAAACAAAATTTTAAAAACCATAACTATTTTAGTTATATGTTCATTTGTATTTAGTGGTTGCTCAAGTAGTAAGAGCACAGGTTCAGAAGGATACCTGGGTACTACTATAGTTACTTCGTTTTATCCTATGTACATTTTTACTCAGAATGTAGCAAAGGATATTCCAAATGTAAAGGTTGTAAATATGACACAGCCGCAGACCGGATGCCTACATGATTATCAAATGATTCCTGCTGATTTAAAGACTCTTGAAAAGGCTGATGCATTTGTTATAAACGGAGCCGGAATGGAGCCTTTTATGGATAAAGTAATCAAGCAACGACCGGATCTGAAAGTTATTGAGGCAGCCAAAAACATAGAGCTGCTCAAGGATGATAATGGAAAAGAAAATGCACATGTGTGGGTTAGCTTTTCAGGAGCTATACAGGAAGTAAACAATATTTCTGAAGGACTAGCCGCTGCCGATACGAAAAATGCTGATGCATACAGAGAAAATGCGAAGGCATATGTGAAGTTGCTTGAAGCACAAAGGGATAAAATGCATAAAGAGCTAGATGCATTTAAAAATAAAGATATTGTTACCTTCCATGAAGCATTCCCATATTTTGCAAAAGAGTTCGGACTAAATATTGTTTCTGTTGTTGAGCGCGAGCCAGGATCTGAGCCTAGTGCGAGAGACCTTGGGCAACTAATTAATAAAATAAAAAGCGCAAATGTAAAAGTGCTTTTTGCTGAACCACAGTATTCACAAAAGGCTGCAGAGTCTATTGCTAAGCAAACAGGTGCAAAGGTTTATTTGCTTGATCCCATCGTGACAGGTAAAAACGATGCGTCAGCGGACAGCTACATAAAAGCCATGGATGAGAATCTCAAAGTTTTGGTAGAGGCGTTAAAAGGGAACTTATAAGTACAATTCTAAAAAACAATAAACTCATAGAGCTTATTGTTTTTTTATCGAGAAAATTAGAAAGCAATTAATGCTAAGTGTTTCCCTCCTTTGTAACAAAAAAAATTTACAGAAACCAAATTAAATTTCTTTAATAACTTTCTTTAATAACTTTCTTTAATAACTTTACAAATTAGTCTATCTAATATATACTTTAGCGAATAAATAGTTTACTAAGTAAATAGTTTATAAAGTAAAATATGTTCGTTAAAAATATATTGGAGGAGATTAAATGCAAAATGCTGAAAAAAGATTATTGGCTCAAGACCTTGCTAAAATGATTCAACAATTTAAAAGGCATGTAATAAATAAAGCTAGTTTTCAAGAATTACGACAGAGTGAATTTATATTATTAGCAACAATTAATAATTTTAATGCAGCTGATCCCAGAGGTGTAAAAGTTTCAGAGCTCAGTACGTATATGGAGATTACACCTGCTGCCGTTACTCATATGGTTAATTCTATCGAGGAAGCTGGATATTTGGAACGTCTTCCCGCTGCTACAGATAGAAGAGTCGTTCTTGTGAAGCTAACGGAGAGTGGGAAGCTGCTTTGTGGACAAAAGGAAAAGAAGTTTCTTAGTTACTTTGAGGGATTGGTTGAATTCATGGGAGATCAAGACAGCAAGGAATTAAAAAGACTTTTAACACTTATGTATACTTATTCTAAAGAAAGGAAGAAGTAGATGGAGATTAATTCAAAACGTAATATTTTAATAATTGGACTATTTTTAGGAATGTTTTTTTCCTCTCTTGACCAAACAATAGTAGGAACATCGCTGCCGAGAATCATTGGAGATTTAGGTGGTATGGATATTTTCGCATGGGTAACGACAGCTTATATGCTGAGTTCTACAACAATTGTTCCAATAGCAGGAAAACTGTCAGATATATTTGGGAGACGAGTAGTATATATATCGGGAATTTTTATCTTTATGCTTGGATCGACTTTATGTGGTTTAAGCCATACTATGACCCAATTGATAATATTCAGAGCATTACAAGGAGTGGGTGGAGGAATTATGATGCCTATGGCTATGATTATTATCGGCGATCTTTTTGCTCCTGAAAAGCGTGGAAAATGGCAGGGACTGATGGGTGCATTATTTGGATTATCAGCTATTGTCGGTCCAACCATTGGAGGTTGGATAGTAGATAATGCTTCTTGGAACTGGGTGTTCTTTGTAAATCTCCCAGTTGGCCTCTTGGCAGCAGTTGCAATTTCTATAGGTTTGCATGGTGAAAAACGTAGAAATGATAAGGTCATTATAGATTATAAAGGAGCGGTTACACTTGTAATTGCCGTAATTACTCTTTTGCTAGGATTAAATATGGGCGGGAGTAGTTACCCATGGAGTTCATGGGAGATTATAGGTTTATTTGTAATTTCACTCTTGTTTATGCTATGTTTTATAAGGATTGAAAGAAAAGCGAAAGAGCCAATTTTAAGTCTACATTTTTTTGAAAATAGAGTTTTTACTGTTTCTAATATTATTGGATTTTTAATGGGCTTTGGTATGTTTGGATCAATTATGTTTCTACCGTTGTTTTTGCAGGCAGTTATCGGTATCAGTCCTACCAGCTCAGGGAATACGATTATTCCTATGATGTTGGGAATGGTAGTAACTAGTATTATCGGTGGGCAAATAATAACTAAAGTACGTTTCCGTACAATGTTTCTTTCTGGAATGACATTTATGTCAATAGGCTTTTTCTTACTAAGTACATTAACAATGGATAGTTCTCAAGGAAAAGCAATTTTTTATACAATATTCCTTGGTTTAGGCATGGGGTTAATAATGCAAACAGTTACTGTTTCTGTACAAAATGCATTTCCCGCTGAACTTAGAGGAGTAGCAACCTCCTCAACACAATTTTTTCGGAGTATTGGTGGTACTCTTGGGACAACAATTTTAGGTGTAATTCTCAATAACCGTTCTATTGGATTAATGAAAGAGAATTTTTTGCCACAGGCTACAAAACTCATACAAACAATTAAAGAACCAGAAAAACTAATAAAATATAAAGGTTTATTGACAACGGCACAAGCTGATCCACAAAGCCTTTTTAATTCATTGCTCAGCCCGGATTTGGTAAAAGCTTTTCCAAAAGAATTACTTAATCTACTAAAAACAGTACTAGCCAATTCATTAAATACAGTATTTTTTGTTTCAGGATGTGTACTTGTTGCAGGATTTATAGTCAGTTTTTTTATGGGAAATGCTAGAATTATAAAAAGGCCACATATGCCAGTATATCAAGAGGCTGGTATAGAGATTCTTACAGAAGAGGCCAATCTATTTGCACAGTCAGAGCCAGATCTGATTGATAGGAATAAATAAAATAATTAAAATAGCTATATTAAAACCCCTGTCCAAAATTAAGGTTCTTTCTCAAGTTAGGATATGTGTTATGTGCGACTCTTCTGATTTTCTGGATATAAAAGAATATTCCAGAGAATTGGGAGAGGTGATATATCCAAATGTGAGAAAGAACCAAAATTAATCGGACAGGGGTTTTTGAAATCCTATTGCTATAAAGAATTTACTCAGCAGCTAATTTCTTCAACAACTCATACTTCTCTGTTGCTTGCGCTTCTGCACGTACAAACAGTTCCTCTGCTTCATTAGGGAATTGCTTTGCAAGTGAGGAGAATCTAACCTGTGCAAGTATGAAGTCTCTAAAGCTTGACTTAGGTTCTTTTGAATCCAAAATAAATGGATTCTTACCCTGAGCTTTAAGGTCAGGATTAAACCTGAACATATGCCAGTATCCTGCTTCAACCGCTTGCTGCATATTTGCTACACTTCTTCCCATGCCTTCTTTAAGACCATGGTTGATACAAGGAGCATAAGCAATGATAATTGAAGGACCTTTGTAAGCTTCAGCTTCAGCTACAGCCTTAAGCAACTGGTTTCTATCTGCTCCAAGACTAACTTGAGCAACATATACATTGCCATAAGTCATCATTAGTGCAGCGAGATCCTTCTGCCTTGCTTTTTTACCAGAAGATGCAAACTTTGCAATTGCAGAGATAGGAGTTGCCTTTGAAGATTGTCCACCTGTATTAGAATAAATTTCAGTATCAAATACAAGTACATTAACGTCTTCACCTGATGCAAGTACATGATCAAGTCCGCCGTATCCTATATCATAAGCCCAACCGTCACCACCAAGAATCCACTGTGAACGCTTAATGAGATAATCTTGTTTGCTAAGAATCTCTGCCACTAGCTTCTTTTGCTGATCATCAGAGCTCTTATAACTGCTAAGAACACTAACTAGATTTGCACTAGCAGCCTTGGAAGCTTCACCATTTTCGATGTTTTCAATCCACTGTGATAATGCAGCTTTAGCTTTTTCATCAACACTCTGAGTCAATAACTCATTAACTAAATCGGAGAGTTTCTCTCTTAATTGCTTAACTCCTAGATACATACCTAATCCAAACTCAGCATTGTCCTCAAAGAGTGAATTTGCCCATGAAGGACCTTTTCCTTCGTGATTAACTGTATATGCAGTAGTAGGTGCAGAGCTCGCCCAGATTGAAGAACAACCTGTTGCATTGGCAATCATCATACGATCTCCAAAGAGCTGTGTTACCAACTTAATATATGCAGTTTCACCACATCCAGCACAAGCTCCAGAGAACTCAATTAATGGGGTTTTAAACTGACTATCTTTAATGGTTTTGCTGCCAAATCTATCACCCTTATAAGAAACGTCTAAAGTTGCAAACTTGTAATTTGGAATTTCTTTCTCTGTTTGAGTATCAAGTTTTTTCATAACTAGAGCTTTTTGTTTTGCGGGACAAACGTCTGCGCAGTTTCCACAACCAGTACAATCCATAGTACTTACTTGCATTTTAAACTGTAAGTCCTCAAGTCCTTTTCCTGTAGCTTGTTTAGTAACAAAGCTTTCAGGAGCGCTTGCTAACTCTTCTTTAGTTGCAAGTACAGGTCTGATAACAGCATGTGGGCATACCAAGGAACAAATGTTACACTGAATACAGTTTTCAGGAATCCACTCAGGAACATTTACAGCTATTCCACGTTTTTCATATGCAGAAGTTCCAGCAGGGAAAGTACCATCTTCATAATTATTGAAGGCACTAACAGGTAAACTATCACCGTTCATAGCATTCATAGGTCTGAGAATGTTCTTTATAAAATCTGGTTCAACAACAGAAGAACAGGCTTCATCTACTGCATTTTTCCACTGCTGCGGAACATTAATCTTTACAACAGATTCAAAACCTTTATCTATTGCTAGATAATTAGTATTGACTACATTTTCACCCTTTTTACCATAAGCTTTTACAACTGCTTGCTTGAGATACTTGGTAGCTTCCTCTAATGGAATTATGTTAGCAAGTTTAAAGAAGGCAGCTTGCATAATCATATTAATTCTATTTCCCAAGCCAATAGCTTCTGCAATCTTTGTAGCATTTACTGTATAAAAACTAATATTCTTAGAAGCAATTTCTCTCTTTAAATTTGCAGGGAGATGTTGCTCTACTTCATCTTGATTCCATTGACAGTTCAAAACAAAAGTACCGCCTTGCTTGATGCCTTTTATCAAATCATATTGATATACATAGGATTGGTTATGGCAGGCAATGTAATCAGCTGCATCAATGAGGTAAGAGGATTTAATTGGGTTATCACCAAATCTTAAATGAGAAACGGTAACTCCTCCTGATTTTTTAGAATCATATGCAAAGTAACCTTGAACAAATTTGTCAGTATGATCTCCAATGATCTTGATAGCTTGCTTGTTTGCACCAACAGTACCATCTGAGCCAAGTCCCCAGAACTTACAGTTTACTGTAGACTTAGGTGCTGCATTTATTTTTTCGGCTGTTGTTAAGGACAAATTCGTAACATCATCAACAATAGCAATTGTAAATCCTTTTTTAGGGTTTTCAAGCTTCAGATTATCATAAACAGCTTTTATATCTGAAGGAGTAGTATCCTTTGAACCTAGACCATAACGACCTCCAATAACAACTGGAGAGTTTTCCATTTCGTATAAAGCAGCTTTAATGTCAAGATACAAAGGCTCACCTAAAGAACCTGGTTCCTTTGTTCTATCTAATACAGCTATTTTTTTAACAGATTTAGGTATAGCATTAAGTAAGTGCTTAACAGAGAAAGGTCTATAAAGATGAACTTTTACAACGCCATATTTTTCTCCAGAAGCATTTAAATAATCAATAGTTTCTTCAATAACTTCTGTAATAGAACCCATAGCAACGATAATGTTCTCTGCATCAGGAGCACCATAATAATCAAAAAGATTGTATTGTCTTCCTATCATGGTACCAAGTTTCTGCATATAATCTTCAACAATACCAACAATATTGTCATAATATTTATTTGATGCTTCACGAGTTTGAAAATAAATATCTGGGTTTTGAGCAGTTCCCCTTGTAACGGGATGATTTGGAGAAAGTGAATTACTTCTGAATTCCTCCAGCGCTACTGTATCCAATAAACTTGCATAATCATCATATTCTAATGCTTCTACTTTTTGTATTTCGTGTGATGTTCTAAAACCATCAAAGAAATGTAAGAATGGCAATCTTCCTTTTATAGCGGCTAAATGTGCAATTGGTGCCAAGTCCATTATTTCTTGAACTGAGCCGGTTGCCAACATTGCAAAACCAGTCTGTCTGCAAGCCATGACATCCTGATGATCTCCAAATATATTTAGAGATGAAGCTGCAAGTGCTCTCGCACTAACATGGAATACTGCAGGTAATAATTCACCAGCTAGCTTGTACATATTTGGTATCATGAGCAATAATCCCTGTGATGCAGTATAAGTAGTTGTCAATGCTCCAGCTTGAAGAGAACCGTGTACTGCTCCAGCTGCTCCACCTTCTGATTGCAATTCAACAACACTAACTTTTTGTCCAAAAATATTTTTTTTGCCTTTAGCAGCCCATTCGTCAACATATTCGGCCATTGTTGATGATGGTGTGATAGGATAAATTGCAGCCACATCTGTAAATGCATAAGATACATAAGCAGCAGCATTATTACCATCCACCGTCATTTTGATTTTTGACATAAAAAAATCCACCCCCGTATTTTTAATAATAATTGATTATATATAAAATAGTCTAACTTATTACAGTTAACTAACACATAATATTATAGACTATATCATCATAATTTACTATCATTATCTACCCAATCTTTTGCATCTATAACATTTTCTATCGATGGAACGGATACTTCAGAAGATTTTTTCTTTGATTTTTCATGTGCCCAAGCAGCGGTTCCCTCATTGTTCGTAGGTTCACAAGATGTTAATCGCTTGTTGTCGCGACCTTGTAGTTGATCATTTTTTTTATTCATTTTTTCCTCCAAGTTTCATATTTGGTTTGAATTATAATAATACAGAATACAAACAAATTATTTGTTATTTTTGTAATTTTTATTCTTTAGTTCAAATTAACTAACTACTTACAGAATATTTTTTTCAAAATTATATTTGTGCTAGAATTAAAATTGTGGGATATAGTAGTATGACAATGCATGAGAACATACAAACAGTTTTTGTGAGCCCTCTGAGACAATTCAATTGGCACATTTGGGACATGGAGGAAACTATGAAAAGAATAAATTTAAACTAGGTATTGTAACTATCAAGTCTGAAAGATATGGTGTCGATAAAATAGAGTTTGAAGTGAATAAATCAACATTAACATAACTACACTGTAACATTTTCCTCTAATAAACATAATATGTAATATAGCGATTTTATGTTAAGTTTAGAGGAGATATGTTTATGAGGAAAAATGGTAATTTGTCATTTTCTAGAGAAAATATGACGAGCCCAAATATGATGAATCCAAATACGATGAGCCCAAATACGATGAGTCCAAATATGATGAGCCCAAATACGATGAACCCAAATACGATGAACCCAAATACGATGAACCCGAATATGATGGACCCCAACATGATGAACCCCAATATGATGGACCCCAACATGATGAACCCCAACATGATGAACCCCAACATGATGAACGCGAATATGATGAACCCAAATATGATGAGCCCGAATATGATGGACCCCAACATGATGAACCCCAATATGATGAGCCCAAATATGATGTATCCAAATATGATGGACTCAAATATGGATAATATGATGAATATGAAACATAATGATAATCCGGATTTATCAGCTGCAATAGCTCTAATGAAACAGGCAGTTGAGGGCGAAAAAGAGGATAGGATATTCTATGATTACCTCATAAAAAATACACCTTCGGCTAGCGATAAAGAAATAATTAAGGGAATCAGAGATAATGAGATAGACCATGCAAAGATGTTTAGACAAATGTATTTTGAACTTACAGGCAAAACTATACCACCAGATACTACTGATAACTTTGAACCCCCAAAAACCTATTGTGATGGGCTAAAGAACGCTTTGATAGGAGAGACCAATGCTGTAAAGAAATACAGGAAGATACTATTTGCAATGATGGATAGGCGACATATAAATATGCTTACAGAAATAATAACGGATGAATTAAGACATGGTATTTTATACAGTTTCTTAATTCACAGCAATGACTGTAAATATTAGAAATTAAAAGTGAAAAGTGAAAAATGAATAGTTATGGGAAGTCGACTGCGTCGACTAATTTAAAGAAATCATATTATTTTAAATTAGTCGATTTTCTTTTAAGTGTAAACAAATCATTAATTTATAAATAATAGGTATACATATCCATACTTTTAGGTTAAATTGTAGTATATAGATTTAAATAGATTTGAATATATTCATAGAATTACATGACTAAAGAATAAAAGAGGCTTAATAATGAACATAATAATGCAATTTTTTGACTTTGTAATGCATCTTGATACAAACTTAACTCAACTGGCAAGAGACTTTGGAATATGGACCTACCTTATTTTATTTATAGTAATATTTTGTGAGACAGGCTTGGTTGTAACACCGTTTTTACCTGGAGACTCCCTGATCTTTTTAGTAGGTGCTCTGGCAGCAAGTGGAGAGCTAAACTTCCCAGTTATACTTGCAGTATTAATGTTTGCGGCAGTGCTTGGGGATTCTTGTAACTACGAAATTGGTAAGTTCTTCGGAGCAAAATTATTTTATAAAGAAAATGTAAAATTCCTAAATAAAGAGTATCTCATAAAAACTCATAGTTTCTATGAAAAGCACGGGGGAAAGACAATTATAATTGCAAGATTCATTCCTATTATTAGAACCTTTGCTCCATTTGTAGCAGGTATGGGTTCTATGAGCTATGCGAGATTTATTAGCTACAATATAGTCGGTGGAATTAGCTGGGTTGCTTTGTTTTCATTTGGAGGATTTTTCTTTGGAAATATGCCAATTGTTGAGAATAATTTTAGCTTGGTAATACTTGCTATAATAGCAATCTCTCTATTACCGGGAGTTATAGCTTACTTGAAAAGTAAGAAGGACGAGACTTCTAAAGCAAGCAAATAATAAGTAATGTATAAAGGCTGTCTTTCTTTAGAATTCTGATTCTATTGTGAGACGGCTTTTTTTTGTTAGAATTCTGTTTTTGAAAAAGTTCACCTAATGTACACAATGATATCCTATAATAGTAATTAACTAAAATTCTTAAGTGTAAAATATGAGTGGTAGCTATACAATATATAATATTGCTTAGTGAAGCTGCCGCGCAGATTGTTGCCTTAAATTAGCTACCACTTTGCGGCTCATGGAGGGTATATTTATGAATGCAATTAAAATATTAGTTGCTGATGATGAAGAAAGAATGAGAAGACTTGTTTCTGATTTCTTGAAGAGGCAGGGATATACTGTAATTGAGGCCGAAAATGGTAAGCAGGCGCTAGATTATTTTACAACTATAGGCCAATCTATTTCACTAGTAATTTTAGATGTTATGATGCCAATAATGGATGGCTGGGAGGCGCTGAGACGCATTCGAGAGCATTCCAAGCTTCCAATAATAATGCTTACTGCAAAGGGCACAGAATCAGATGAACTATTTGGCTTTGGACTTGGTGCAGATGAATATATTTCTAAGCCGTTCAGTCCAATGATATTAATAGCTAGAGTTCAAGCTGTACTCAAAAGGTATAATTACGCTTTAAATGAGAAAAAAGTGTACGACGGGCTTGAAATAGATGAATCTGCACATAATGTATTTTCTGATGGAGTGGAAATTGATCTTACGCCAAAGGAGTTTGAGCTTCTGATATACCTGTGTACTAATGTAGGAATAGCCCTCTCGCGAGACAAAATATTAAATTCTGTTTGGGACTATGAATATTTTGGAGATGCAAGAACAGTGGATACTCATATAAAAAAGCTTAGACTGAAGCTTGGCCAAAAGGGAGATTTCATACAAACTATTAGAGGGTTGGGATATAAATTTGAGGTGACAAAATGAAAATATCTTTAAAAACTAAGCTGTTCGGTGCTTTTTTTGGATTAATAGTGTTCTCTGTTACCTTGTCGTTGGTTTTAAATAGTACATTATTAGAAAAATATTATTACAATAAAAAAGAAGATATTATGCTGCAAAGCTTTCATACTATACAAGAGTCATATAAAGTTGACGCTGATAATATAATGCTAGATATTGAAAAAATTGAGAGTCTACGAGGAATTGGTATTCTCATTTTCGATAAGGATCTCAATGTAATTTACCAATCAAGGCAGAGAAATATGGGTATTAAGGGTCCAAAGATAGAAGTAAGGGATCCTCTCTTAGATGGGAAGAATTTATCCGAAAAGCTAAAAATAATTCAGAAAGATAAACCACTAATTGAAATGAGATACGACAAAAGAATGGAATCAAGTTTTGTTTCACTCTATGGGCAGATCGATGACAATGTTTACCTCTATTTAGGAGTACCGGTCGTGGCTATACAGGAAAGTGCTAAAATTGCCATAAGGTTCTCTGTTTATACTGGAATTCTGTCAATTTTGTTAGGAGGAATAATTATATTTCTTTTATCCTCGCGACTGACAAAACCAATTGTAAAGCTAAATGGAATTGCTAAAAAAATGGCTGTTTTAGATTTCACTGAGAAATATAATGTGCGAAGTAAAGATGAGATCGGTACTTTGGGGGAGAGTATAAATTCTCTTTCTCACCAGTTGGAGAGATCTATAGGTGAATTGACACAGGCAAATTCCAAATTGAAGCAGGATATAGAGAAGGAAAGAAAAATTGATGAGATGAGGAAAGGCTTTATTAGTAATGTATCTCATGAATTAAAAACACCAATAGCACTAGTACAGGGGTATGCGGAAGGATTAAAACTCAATATCAATGATGATGAAGAAAATAAAAACTACTATTGCGAAGTTATAATTGATGAAGCAAACAAAATGAATAGTATGGTAAAAAAACTTCTTGAATTATCTGAGTTGGAGTTCAATGATATATCGTTGGATAGGGAAGATTTCTGTATATGTGAATTGATAAAAAATGTTTTAAAAAAGAATTCACTTATATTTGCTGAAAAAGAGGCAGAGGTTACATTCAATTCTAATGAAAATGAAGGTGCACTAATAAATGCTGACTATTATTTAACCGAGCAGGTGCTGATGAACTTTCTGAGTAATGCAGTAAATCATTTGGATGATAAAAGAATACTAAGTATTGATCTTAAAATTATTGATAATAAAGCCAGAGTAGAAGTTTTTAACTCTGGTAAAAATATACCGCAAGAGGCAATAGAGAATGTATGGATGAGCTTTTACAAGGTAGACAAAGCCAGAACAAGGTCATATGGAGGAACAGGACTCGGTCTGTCCATTGTCAAGGCAATTCAAAAATCACACAATAACGAGTATGGTGTCACAAATATGACTAATGGTGTACTTTTTTGGTTTGAGGCAGATTTAGCCAATTTTTAGAATTTACAAATTGAACACAATATTTACACAATAAATGAGAAAGATATTGTTGAGAGGAGGTGATAGTTTTGAAAAAAATTCAAATCCTTATTACTATCGCTTTTATAATTTCAATAATATCTTCAAGTGTTTTTGCAGCTGAACCTACTACTGGCTTAGAACAGAATGGTGCAGTTGAACAAAATACAGGGGTATGCAAGGGACATGATGGAAAACTTGAAAAAGGTGAGAAGGATCCATTAAAAAGAATGGAGAACAGGAAAGTAAATATTCAGAAGCAATACAAAGAAGGAAAGATCACAAAAGAAAAAGCTGCTGAATTAACTGAAAAGATTGATGAGCGTATAGCAAAAGTAAAGGCGTTCAACAGTTTATCTCTACCACAGAAAAAAGAGCATCTTAGTGCAAAAGTCAAGTCTCGTATTGAACAAAAGGTTAAAGACGGGAAAATAACTAAAGAAGTTGGAGAAAAGATAATACAGGATTTTAGTAAAAAATTAGCAAGCTGGGATGGAAAAGAATTTCCTAGATTTATGCACAAAGGTGGCAAACACAAAAAGTAATCAATTAGAACATTGAACACGTATGCTCACAAAACAATGCCAAATTATTCGTTGGCATATTGTGAACATACGTGTTTTTTTAAAGACAGAACATTATAAATCTAAACAACTATACAAAAGTTGGCTGAATTTAATTCGACCAAGCTCCTGAGGTTAAATTAATAAGATTGTCGCCCACTGCCACTAAGAAATTCCCTAATAAAGCACGCTGTCCTTCGTCTAAGTTCTCACCAAGTACTAAAGCAATAGCAAATGAAAGTAGTGAAAGCTCAACTGGACTCAAGGAAAAACCCCCGCCGTTTTCACTAGAACAATCCTTGTTCAAATGTAATCCCCCTCCAAAAAACTAATTCAATTATATATATTATGCTGGGTTAGAGTAATTGGTTAAAGTTAAAAATCTTCACCTACTTATATTCTAGTATTGGAGGGTAAAAGTAGTTTGGGAGTGCACTTTCCAAAAAAACATCTAAAATTTGTTGCTGATATTATAACAGCCAATAAAATAATAATACAACCAACTATTGATTGGATTCCAGTAAACCTTTCTCCTAAGAGAACAGCGCCAAGTAATGCAGCTGTTACTGGCTCAAAGGCATAAATGACTGTAGCATTTTCGGGTCTTACATATTTTATCGCAGAGCTTTGAAATAGTGAGGTGAATATTATTACCATGGCATTTAACCCGAGGAGTATGAAAAATATAGGGCTGACTACATTGTTAAACGAAATAGTGCTTGATTCAAAAATAAGTGCCAGTGACAGGAATGCTACAAAATTGGTAGCATGTTGAATGAACGTAAACTGTATCGGATTTACTATCTGAGAAAACTTATTTTGCAACGCTATGAATAGTGAGAAACAAATGGCGTTGCATAGAGCAAAGATATCTCCGAGATTTATATGTAAACCTGTTCCAGAGCAAGTTATCAGAAATATTCCAGCCATGGACATCAATGCTAATATTATTGTCTTTAAGGTTGGAGCTTTCCTTTCGAGTATAGCCATGATTATTGGTGTTATAACGATGGAAAGCTGTACTATAAATGCAGTATTTGAACCAGAGGTTCTCTTTAATGCAAGCATGCAGAAAGTATTGCTAACAACAGAAACTAGGCTTATTAATATACATATAAAAACTGCTTTTTTGTTAAAGTTTCTTAGATACTCTTTAAACAAGACAACGGTTACTATCAAACCTAAGATTGAGCAAATGAAAAGAATAGTAAACGGAGGCAAAAAGCGGAGTAGCATTTTTAACCAAATATAGGATGAACCCCAAAATAAGGCATTTAGTAGTAAAAAAATCTGTGCATTTGTCTTTGTGATTATTTTCATAAATATGTACCATCCATTTAATAATTTGTTTTGCATTACCAGTATATGCTAAGTTTTAGCAAAGTTTATTGCATAAAATGTTTAAAAACATGCAAAAGCTGCTTTTTTATCATTTCCTTTTGGCGTGACATATAATACAATATGAATAACAATAGCTGGCGTATAGCGGTGTCATCTTTAGTTGCATTTTGTGTCCGTTATGTTGCTAATGGAGGTTAATATGGATAAAGAACAAGGAATCAAAAGGGGATACTTACATAATGATTTTAAGTTTTTTCATTTAAGAGATAAAAAAAATATTCAATTCGAGCACCATTATCATGACTTCAATAAGATAATAATATTTATATCTGGGAATGTAATTTATAATATTGAAGGTAAATCATATAAGCTAAGGCCCTGGGATATACTTTTTGTTCCTAGCAACCAGGTGCACAAGCCTATAATAGAGACAGAAGAAGAGTATGAGAGAATAGTAATATGGATTAATAATGATTTTTTAGAAGAACATGGCAATGCTGAGAATAATCTTTTGACCTGCTTCAATATGGCTAGAGAAAATAGGTATTTGATTAGACTTGGGCAAAATTCTTTTAATTCAATTAAGCATATACTTGTGAACATAGAACAAGAGCTGAAAAACAATCAATTCGGAGCTGGTATTTTAGGCAATGCCTTATTTGTCCAGTTTATAGTATACATTAATAGGTTACAGATGAAACCAGACAAACATGTGGACAATATCGAGGTTGAATTTGATGAACAGATTCAGCGGGTTATTCAACATATTAATTCGAATTTGGAATTGGATCTAAGTATTGCTGCATTATCTGCAAAATTCTACATTAACAAATATCATCTTATGCACAAATTTAAAGCCAATACCGGCTACTCCATACACAGCTATGTAAATAACAAAAGAATGCAAAAATGTGCTACTTCTATCAAAACTGGGACATCTCCTGCGGAGGTGGCAAATAAATGTGGTTTTAACGACTATTCCAGCTTTGTAAGATCTTTTTCCAAAGTGTTTGGCGTTTCACCAAGAAAGTATTACAAAGCCTCAATAATACAAAATGAGAGCCTTTTTCAGATTGAGGGATGATACAAGAGTCATAGATCTATGAAACCCCTCAGCAATAAATCATTTTCTTGGTCATTTCACAATCAATGGTGAGATTTTCTCCTGTGATATATCCGAATTTATCAGATTAATGGATTTTCACAACAAATAAAACTCTATTGAAATAATCTATGAAAGCGAGTGCAGAAATATATTGACAAAACTAAGCATTTGAATTATTATAATAATAGATATATATTTTGCACAGTTTTATATTAAAAAAATAAATTTATTTGTGGAAATTAACACACGATTATAAGAAATAGTAAGTGTTTAATTTTTTAAAACTATTGCACGCGGTTTCAAAAATTATTTAAATTATTACACATGTTATGGAAGATTTGTTCAGAATCAATTTAGAATGTTACTTGCACTAAAACTGGTATAATTGCGATATTATCAGAAGTTATTACAATAAGTTTTTATTAAATTTAAAGAAGCCACTTTTGCAAATTAATATAAAATTCAGAATTATGCATTATTGTTAATTAAGAAAAAAATGAACACGATTCCAGAATTAATTAATTTTTTATTTTGAACATAACATTGCAATGCTTTACAGAACATCATTTCAAAATTATTTTTAAAAGAGAATACGGGAGGCGCAAAAATGGGTATTAATACGGATGGAATTTGCCAGATTGCATTAGTAGTTAGCAATATTGAAGATACAGTAAAGCAGTATGAAAAGGCGTTTGGTCTAAAAGATCTAAAAATAGAGTTTTTACCAGAAACAAAAAATATACCTGCTTATTTCAAAGGGCAACTAGGGGATTTTTCAGGCTGTAGAATATGTGCATTTAAACTTGGATCTGTTGCGTTGGAAATGATAGAGCCAGATGAAAAACCAAGCCCGTGGAGAGAGTTTTTGGATACTCATGGTCAGGGAGTTCAGCACATTGGGTTTTTAGTAGATGATAAATATGAAGCGCTAAAAACATTAGAAGATGAAGGGTGTAAGCCATTTCATGTTGGATACTTTCCTAATATGACTTACGTATTTGTTGATACATTGAGCAAATTTGGTGTTGATTTTAATATTAAGCAAGCAAATGAACATAATGAAGAAAAGATTGCAAAATTATTATCTAAGCCGAATGAATCTATTACATCTATATAAGGGAATAGATACTTCGGGTATGAGATAAAGAAGACTTATTTCGAAGCTTTTCGGTATGTGATTACCGCTTCTATGAACGGAGTCATGGTAATGCCGCTGAGATAGATCAATTTTTTTTATTAGAAAAGGGAGGAAAAACCATGAAAAATGCCAAGAAGGTCATATCTTTAGTCTTAGTTCTATGCATGTCAGTTACACTATTTGCTGCATGCGGCAGTGCAAGCAATGATAGCGCAAATAGTACTGTAGCAGCAAGCTCCACAGTCACTGCTGCAGCATCTAGCAGTGTTACTGGCGAAGTAAAAGTAGTTAAATACTGGTATCCATGGGGTGGAGATTCAGAGACTTGGGATCTATGGAGAGTATCTGAATTTGAGAAAAAGAATCCTGGTTACAAGTTTGAATGTACGTATGTACCTGAGGGAGCTGGTATTTCAAACGGAAAACTAGCTACAGCTGTTAATAGTGGTACCGCTCCAGATTTGGTAGTTATTGACCGTTCTATCGAAGCTTATTCTTATGCGGGTCAAGGTGGATTTGAGGCAATTGATGAGACACTGGCAAAAGTAGGATTTAAAGAAGGAGATATTAACCAGGCTATACTTCCTCTAATGAAATTTGATGGCAAGACATATTTATTCCCACAAAACACGGATACAACTGTGTTATTCTACAGAACAGACATGTTCGAAGCAGCAGGGCTAGATCCTGCAAAGCCACCAAAGACAATGGCTGAGCTGGATGCATATGCGAAAGCATTGACAAAGGTAGATGCAAATAAGAAGGTAACAACATATGGGTTTATT
Organism: Ruminiclostridium sp.; assembly: GCA_036507975.1. Taxonomy (GTDB): domain Bacteria; phylum Bacillota; class Clostridia; order Acetivibrionales; family DSM-1351; genus Ruminiclostridium. Next base: position 68,428 of record DATCID010000098.1, on the reverse strand, counting down.
CCATGGTTAGATGCAGGACTTGAGCCACAAACCTGGTCATGGATGTTTGGTGCAAATGTATTTGACCCAGCGAACAAAAAAATTAACCTAAATACACCAGAAATGATAGCAAGTTTTGATTGGCAGAAGAGTTATGCAAAAATGTACGATCCAGCAGCAATTAAGTCTGCATCTTCATCTTTCGGTGAGGCTTTCTCTGCAAACCATGCATTTATGACTGGAAATGTTGCAATGACAGCTATGGGTAACTGGTTCTGTAATGCAATCAAAATATATGCACCAGATCTGAAATATAACATAGCTCCACTACCTGCACCTGAAAATGGCAGATATGGTGGAACTCCACTTAGCTCAAATGTATGTGCTGTACCAAAGGGTGCAAAAGAGATTGAAGGAGCAGTACGTTTCGCTCTATTCTGTCAAGAACCTTATATATTAGATGATAACAACAAGCAATGGAGATCTTTAGGAATATATCCTGATAAGATTCAGGATTTGACACTTATGAAGGAAAAGGACAAATTCTTACCTACGATTGTTGACATAACATTCAATAAGAATTCTGGTATGTTTGCACTTACAAGTGCCGCAACTTTACTAAATGATAAATTGAAGTCTGGTTTGGAAAATGTCATTTATAACAACGTAGATTCATCAAAAATTCTAAAAGAAGTTGAAGATGAAGTTCAGGCTCAGGTAGACGCAAATTAATCTGATGTCAGCGCTAGTTTTTAAATAATCTAGCGCTGACATATCAATTAAGATTATTATACATCTGTTGCTATTAGCATTGGATGTGTTAATATAAATTTCAAAGATTTTCTAAAATTAACTATTAAATAGGAGGTTTTACAATGAGTGTATTAGGAACCGATGTAGTTACTCAAGTTGGTTTTATTGTAAAAGACATTAACGTTTCAAAGAAGAAATTCGCACAATTTCTTGGGGTAGAAGAGCCAGAAGCAGTTATAACCGATGGTATTGAGGTAAGTCAATCCAAGTATTATGGGAAACCATGCCCTGCGACAGCGAAGCTTGCATTCTTCAAGGTTGGTGAAACTCTTGATATCGAGCTTATTGAACCAGACCAAGAGCCATCTGTATGGCGTGATTTCCTAAATGAAAAGGGTGAGGGCATACACCATCTGGCTTTTAAAATTAAAGGGATGAAAGAAAAGATTTTAACATTAGAAGCATCGGGTATGAAGCTAGTTCAAACTGGTGAATATACTGGTGGACGTTATGCATATGTAGAGGCTTATGACGATCTTAAGTGTCTAATTGAATTACTGGAAAATGATTGATAATGGAATATGTATGTACTGGTAAGTAAGGATTACCAGTACATATACAAAAAGGAGGCAACACAATGGAGCAACAATCTACTGTGGAAACTAATGCTACAAGAAGGAAACAAATACGCGGTCGTATTAACTATGTTGAGATGACAGTAATATATATAATTCTTGGAGTGCTGACTGTAATCTATGTACTGCCATTTCTTTGGTTAATAAGTAGTGCATTTAAAGCCCCAACTGAAATTTTTACAAATCCAATTATATGGATTCCTAAAATCCTTAAATGGGATAATTTTTATAGAGCTACCCACGATATTCCTTTTTTCCTATATTTAAGGAATACTTTAATAATTGTAGCTGGATGCCTTGTAGGATCTCTTATTTCAAATTCAATAGTTGCATATGGCTTTGCCAAATTGAAATGGAAAGGACGTAATGCATTATTCATTGTAGTTCTAATAACAATGATGATTCCTTTTCAGATTATTATGATTCCTCAGTTCTTATTTTTCCATAAGATAGGGTGGATAGGGACTTTTTTACCACTGATAGTTCCTGCATTCTTCGGGAATGCATTCTTTATTTTCTTACTACGACAGTTTTTTATTGGTATACCGAATGAAATATCTCAAGCTGCAAAGGTTGATGGAGCAAATGAGTTTGTTATTTTTAGCAGAATTGTGTTACCTTTGAGCACAGCAGGATTGGCAACGGTGGGTATATTTACATTTCTAAATACATGGAATGATTTTGTTGGACCACTTATTTTCTTGTCTAGTGACAAAAAGTATACATTAGCATTAGGTATACAGCAAATAATGTCAGTAAATGATCCAAGGTGGAATATACTTATGGCAGCAGGTGTTCTCATGACAGTGCCTGTCCTAGTATTATTCTTCTTATTGCAAAGATATTTTATCCAGGGAATAGCTTTTTCTGGAATAAAGGGTTAGGGGGAGGAGCATATGACGCGAGAAACAAAAGAACAGGTTAAGGGTATGCTGTTTGTTTCACCATGGTTTGTGGGCTTCCTTGTGTTTACTTTGGGTCCTATCTTTCAAGCTTTTTACTATTCTTTAACAAAATACAATCTACTAAAAGCGCCATCCTTTATTGGGCTTGATAATTATATTCGTATGTTCACCAATGACAAGCTCTTTCCAAAGGTACTGTACAATACGATGTACATGGTGGTTATAGGTGTTACTATATCTATAGTGACTACTTTGCTTATTTCTTTATTGTTGAATGACAAAAGATTAAAAGGTGCATCAATATTTAGAGTAATGTTCTTTATACCAACACTTGTACCTCTGATTATACTTTGTGTACTTTGGTTGTTGATTTACAGCTCTGGCGGATCAGGTGGGGGACTAATAAATCAGTTTTTATCAGTTGTTGGCATTAAAGGTCCTGAATGGCTAGGAGATCCGAATTGGTCTAAAATGGCTCTTGTAATAATGCGTACTTGGTGTGCAGGAAATCTAATAATAATCTTCTTGGGCGGGTTGCAAGGCATACCTGAGGAATTATATGAAGCACTGTCCATTGATGGTGGCAATTTTGTCCATAAAACCGTTTATGTTACATTGCCTATGTTGAAACCAATCATAATATATAACATAATAACATCGATTATAGTAACTATGCAGAATTTCTCTGAGGCATTTATTATGACAAAGGGTGGTCCAGCGGATTCAACCTATATGTATGCACTATACCTCTATAGAAATGCTTTCCAATATAGTAATATGGGTTATGCATCAGCGTTATCTTGGATCATGTTAATAATTACATTAGCAATGACGTTAATAGCTTTAAAGGCTACAGGCTGGCTTAATGAAGATTAATGGAGGGAAATAAGCGTATGAATATCGCGATAACTGGTGCGAATAGAGGGCTAGGATATGAGTTGACAAAGAAATGCGTTGATTTAGGACATAACGTTGTTGCCTGCTTCCGACAAAAGTCAGACAATGCCGATTTACAGCTCTTGCAGGAGAATTGTTCGGATAATCTTTTACTTGTGAATATGGATGTAACACAAGAAAAAGAAGTAGTACAAGCAGCACAAGCCATAAAAGAAAAATTAGGTTATTTGGATGCTGTTATTAGTAATGCTGGTATTTTATGTGATGGTGATAGGGTAAATGACTTATTGAGTATTGATATAGACGAACTAAGGCAAAGCATAGAGGTAAATGTGATTGGTCCTGCAATGGTTATTAAGTATTTTTATCCACTACTAAAGAAGAACATAAACAGTATTTTTCTTACTGTAACATCTGAAGGTGGAAGCATAAAAAATGTTGGGAGCGGATATCCTGCTTACTCCATATCAAAGTCGGCTGAAAATAAGTTGGTGGCTATTTTGGACAAGACCATTTCAAACGTTAGGGTGTATGCTATGCACCCTGGCAGAGTAAACACCGAAATGGGAAGAACGACAGCCCAAATTGAGCCTCCTGAATCAGCAGATGGTATTTACAAAATTATAATGGGTGAAACAAAAATTGATAATGATGTCTGGTTTATAGATTATAACGGAAAAACGATGGATATATAGAGCGTAAATTTATAGACTTGTGTACTTGATAAGCTAAAGAAGGATAGTTTTGGGGTGTTAAATTTGTTGTTAAATTTTGTATACTAATATATAATTGTGTACATTAAAATCATAAATGTTTTGGAGATTTATTATGGCGGATAAGCGTATAAACAGTCATGAAATTGCACGGATTGCAGGGGTTTCTAGAAGTACGGTGAGCCGTGTTATCAATAATATTAATAATGTTAAGCCTGATACGAGAGAGCGCGTCTTGCAAATAATTAAAGACTATGATTACTCTCCTGATTTCTCAGCTCAGATGTTGGCTGGAAAGCCATCAAATACTATTGGTTTATTCGTTTCCTCCAACCGAATGTTTTCAAATAAAATTAGTGTAGAAGATCTTTTAATGGATTTTATGCTTGCCAGAGTAATAGAGATTGCTTCTGAGCATGACTATTTTGTTTTATCTAGAATAATAGGTGATGTTAATGATATCAGCAACCAAACAAAGATTAGAGAAATGTTTACTCAAAGAAGGATAGATGCAGGAATATTTATTGGATTTCCCAATTTCTATTCATCTATAGAAGAGATGGTGGCATCGGGGTATGTTATTGGGGTTCTGGATCAAAATATTCCTGGAAGAAATGAGCCTAATAGAATAGTTGTCAATTTTGATGATGATACAATGGAGAATGCAGTAAATTATCTTTATGGATTGGGACATAGAAAAATAGCTACTATAATGGGAGATCCGAGAAGATTTAATGGACAGCAAAAAGAACAAGCATTTTTTAGAGCTATGAAAAAATTAGGTATTGTACCCAAAAAAGAGTGGATTATTAGAGGAAACTTTAATCGTTATTTAGCTAAATTGGAGATTGAAAAATTCTTGAGTAGGAATAAAGAGATGCCTACGGCTATATTATGTGCAAATGATGATATGGCTTTTGGTGCAATGAAGGCACTCGAAAGTTTTAACATTAAAATACCTGATGACGTCTCAGTTGTGGGGATAGATGATTCGTTTTTGAGCCGTTATTATAAACCTGCACTTACATCTTTCCGCGTCGATTTTGATGATATGCTAAGAATATTAACTGAAAACGTAATTGATTGTATTCAAAAACCATTTACAGAACCACATCGATTTACAATATCGAGTGAACTAATAGCTCGTGAGTCAAGCAGGAAAATTTGAGCTTTCAGGTTAGCCTGAAAATAATGGGAGGTAATTTTATGGAAAAGAAGATTTTTTTAATTCTTGGTGACTACTATCATGCTCACGACCTAGCATATCAAGCAATAGTAAAAGCTTCTGCTATGGCAACAGAAGGTACTTCACAGAGTGTGGAGCTTATTGACTCTTCTATAGAAAATCTGGAAGAGGCCCTTAACCAAAATGTTGATTTAGTAGTCTTATACAAAGAAAACAGAGTAAATCCAACGGATGAAGTAGTGTATAATTGGATGACACCTAAAATCGAAGCTAAAATACTGGAATATGTGAACCGCGGTGGAAGCTGGCTGGCTTGGCATAACGGCATGGCAAGTTATCCTGAAACTGGGGAGTACAGTAATATGCTGCGTGGATATTTCCTTCACCATCCTAGTGAAAACAAAAATGTTAAGTATTTTGCAAAAGAAAATGATGTTGGGATTTCCTTAGAGAAGTCTTTTGAAGCAATGGATGAGCATTACTTTGTTCAGTGCAATGCACAGAAAGATAGTGTTTTCCTTTCATCAGAGTCAGTAGATGGAAAATGTGAAGCGGGCTGGGCACACGAATTTGGTACCGGTCGTGTTTGTTGCCTTACCCCAACACATAGGGAAGAGGGAATGACCAACGAAGGTATGCTACAGATATTGAGTGATTGTGTTAAATGGTGTTGCAAAATATAAATTGAGTCCTTAATTAAAGTTTCATTTATATCAAAAATGCTTTCATAAGTCTTGAGTTGACTTATGGAAGCATTTTTGGTTACTTTTCCGTGTACAAAGGATAAATTGTATTCCTCGTTGAATACATAGCATAAAGAGAGCATATGAAATACTGTCCACTATTAGTTACTTCTTGAGAAAGTATTGAGGTGCGTTAAATTATGAAAATTTTCAAAAGAACTGTAAATCTTATACTTATAATGACTTTTTTTATAACTTGTTTTCTCTCACAAACCTTCGCAAGCGCTAGCGAGAAAAACCTGACCATACTTTTTACTCATGATATGCATGACCATCTTCTCCCAACAAAAATTGAAAAAGATAATGTAATTATTGAATCTGGAGGATACTCAAGATTGAAGACTGCAATTGACCAAGAGAAGAAGGACAAAGTCAATAATATTGTGGTTGATTCAGGGGACTATTCTATGGGAGACTTGTTTCAGTCAATATATGATAGTGATGCACCAGAACTGAGAATAATGGGGCAAATGGGGTATGATGTAACGACCTTTGGAAATCATGAATTTGATTTCAGAGATGCTGGATTAACGAGGGATTTGTTAGCTGCCAAAAACAGTGGTGACAAGCTTCCTCAGATTGTTAACTCAAATATCCTATTTCCAACCGGTGAAAAAATGACAAAGTCTTTACTAGACTTAAAGCAAGCAATGTCTGCTTACGGTGTTAAGGAATACACAATTCTTAATCGAGGAGGAATAAAAATCGGTGTATTTGGCCTAATTGGCAAGGATGCCGGTGAAAGTGCTCCTATGACTGGGGTTGCATTTGAAGATATTATTAAAAGCGCAAAGCGCACTGTTGCAAAGCTTAAAAATCAAGAAAACGTAGATTTGATTGTATGTCTATCCCATTCGGGTACAGATAAGGATACATCAAAATCAGAAGACGGGCTGCTTGCGAAGAAGGTTCCAGAAATAGATGTAATAATTAGTGGTCACACACATACCAAGCTGGAGAAGCCAATAATAGTTGGGAAAACCATTATTGGTTCATGCGGAGAATACAGCAATAATCTAGGTATAATTGACTTGACACAGGATTCTAATGGTCAATGGAAAATGCAAGATTATAAGCTCAAACCAATATACAATAGATTAGAAGACAATGCACAAATAAATAAGACAATTAACAAGTTTAAAGCGATAGTTCAAGAGAAGTATTTGAACTCTTTTGACCTGAAATTTGATGAGGTTTTAGCGAGAACACAGTTTAGTTTTGTTCCTACTGAGAAAATAGGGGTTAAGCATGAAGATGATCCTTTAGGAAACCTTATTACAGATGGATATATTTATTCAGTAAGAAAAGCTGAGGGAGATAACTATGAACCTATATCAGTTGCAGTAGTTACAGTTGGAACAATGCGGGGCTCATTTATACGAGGTGATATAACGGTTGAAGATGCATTTATTTCAAGTTCTTTGGGAATAGGTGCAGATGGCATTTCAGGATATCCGCTCATATCTGCTTACATGACAGGAAAAGAACTCTGGGATTTATGCGAGGTAGATGCTTCGATTTCGCCAATTATGAGTAGTGCTCAATTGTATATGTCAGGCATTAGTTTTACATTTAATCCAAATAGACTGATATTTAATAGGGTTACAGATATACATCTTCAAAAGCCTGATGGTACTTTAGAGGAAATAGATGGCTCAAAGCTATATAGGGTGGTAACAGGCCTCTATAACGCACAAATGCTTTCCATCGTAGGGGATAAATCCTTTGGACTACTATCAATTGTACCTAAAACGAAGGATGGTAAACCGATTACTGATTTTGAAGCTCAGATTATATATGATTCCTCAAATGGGCGTAACAATGAACTAAAGGAGTGGTTGTCAACTGCACAGTATCTCAAATCCTTTGAAAAGATAGATGGCATACCTCAAGTTCCTTATTACTACAGTAAGCTACAAAATAGAAAAATAGTTAATAGTGATAAAAATGTATTAGCAATAATGAGCCATCCGAATAATGTAGCACTTAAGCTGTATACTGTTATCGCAGTAGTGGTTGCTATTATAGCCTTTGCAGTAGTTATGGTTGCAACACGCAAGAAGAGGAAGCAAAAACATAAGAGTATTAAAGCTTAATGTGTATCCGTTTCGGTTAACTTGAAAGTTGGGGAATGAAATAGCAAATATATTATTGGAAAGGCCAGAATATCAATGTGTGTTGATATTCTGGCCTTTTAAAATAATTTCATACAATTATATCTTGACTTGATATATCGGAACGTGATATATTAAACAAATGATATATCGTAACTTGATATATCGCAACTCAATACATAAAACTTGATATACGACGAGGAGATGTAGGTATGAATGAAAAACTAAATAAGACATATCTACCAATGAGTGAGTCAGGCTATTACATTTTACTTTCACTCTACGAGCCCATGCATGGATACGGAATTATTCTTCATGTCAAAGAAATTACAAAAGGCAGAATCAGACTGGGTGCCGGAACGATATATGGGACACTTACAAAATTCGAAAAGGATAATCTCATTGAGACTGCGGGAGAAGAAGACAGGCGAAAGCTATACAAGCTCACTGAAACTGGCAGACAATTATTGAAACAAGAATTGGAAAGAATAGATGAGCTGTATTTAAACGGTCATGAAATTTTGGAGGGAAGATAAAATGATTAAGGTATTTAAATGGTGGTGGGCTTGGGGCTACGAAGAAATAGAAGACTGGCTTGAAAGAATGGAGGCTGGAGGATTGCGGTTGGTTGAGACAAGGTTTAGCGGGGTATATTTCCACTTCGAGAAATGTATTCCTACTAAGGCAAGATACTGCACTGACTATCAAACCAAGCTAACGCCTGAGTACATGACATTAATTAGCGATGATTGCTGGAAGTTGTACCAGATTGGCGCTGGTTGGTATATACTTAGAAAGGAATATCAAGATGAAAGACCAAATCTATATAACAATTTTGAAGGTCTTATTTCTAGAAACAAGACTCTGCTGACGTGGATGATTGCGTTACTTTTTATAGAGTTGCTTATTATTAGTACTATGATTTGGGATACATATAAATTTCCGAATAATAGTAAATTAGCTGTTACAGGTATTGTTAGTTCTTTGATACTTGCTTTATTTGCATTTTGCATTACCAATCTTGCAATGCAGATAAGTAAATTTAGTAAAAAGGAATAGATCACTTTCACAGATTTTGCTACTCGAGAAGGTGTAAAAATAAACTTTGAAGAGGTGAAGAAACTTGGGATTATTAGTTGATAATGTATCCAAAAAATTTGGAGAAAAGCTGGTAGTAAATAATATTAATTTTGAAATGAAAGAGCCAGGTGTTTTCGGATTGCTAGGGACAAATGGGGCAGGGAAAACCACCACAATTAGAATGATTTTAAACATTGTGAAGAAAGACAGTGGGGCTATAAAATGGAACAATAAGCCCACAGCGGGGCAAGTTACAAACTTTGGATATCTCCCAGAAGAAAGAGGGCTTTACCCAAAAGTCAAGGTAATGGAACAGCTAACGTACTTTGCAAGGCTTAGGGGAATTACCCATGAAAAAGCCAAAAAAGATATTACCTATTGGTTAGAGCGATTAGAAGCTAGTGAGTATACAAACATGTTGGCAGAAAAGCTTTCAAAAGGAAATCAGCAAAAGATTCAATTTATAGCATCAATCATTCATGACCCTGAGCTTATATTTATGGATGAGCCTTTCAGCGGACTAGATCCGGTTAACACAGATCTTTTCAAGGGAGTGATATATGAGCTGATTAACAAGAAAAGGTATATTATCATGTCCACCCATCAAATGACTACGGTTGAGGAATTCTGTAGAGACATATTAATTTTGAAAAATGGTGATACAGTACTTAGCGGTAACCTAAAGGATATTAAACATAGCTATGGTAGGAACAATCTTATAATCAATTGTGAGGGGAATATTGTTGAACTGGCAGCAGAAGAAGGAATTACTAGCTTTAACCAAAATGCGGAAGGCTATGAATTCAAGATTTCAAACGAAGAACAAGCCTATAAATTACTTGAAAAAATACTAAGTAAAAGGCTTTTGCTAGATAAGTTCGAGATCAGAGAACCATCACTGCATGAGATATTTATTGAAAAGGTAGGTGACGCAAAGTGAGAGAATTTTTTGAGGTTTTAAAATATACTTTCAAAGACAATGTAAAAAAGAAAACTTTTATTATTTCTACTATAATTATGTTAGTAATAGTAATTGCTGCAATGCTGATACCTGCTATAGTGACAAATGTTCAGTCCTCTAATAAGGATGGCGAAAACAGCAAAAATCCGTCTGAAAAAAGCATTGTTTATTTGGTAGATAAAAGCGGATATTTTGAAAAGAATTTACAAGAGGTTCAAAAACAATTTCCAGACTATCAGATTAAACTTATAGCAGAAAACAAGGTTGATAGTTTAAAAGGTGATATAAAGGAAAATGGTAAGAGCTTTTTAATAGTGGCTAGTTTGGCAAAGGACGTACCTGTTTTTGAATATTTTTTAAAGCAGTATGGGGATGGACCGAGTCCTGATGCAATGAATAAAGTATTCAAGAGTATATATGCTACGGATCTCTTAAAACAGGCAAATGTATCTGATGATACAATTACAAAGGCCTTAAGTGATGTGAAAATTAACGTAAATGAAATGGGTAAAAACAAATTGGGAGGATATTTCTCTAGTATATTTATAGTGATGATATTATTCTTTGCTATTTACTTCTATGGATTTGGGGTTTCAATGTCTGTTGCCTCAGAGAAAACCTCTAGAGTAATGGAGCTTCTTGTAACATCAGTTAAACCATCTAGAATATTACTTGGAAAGACTGCAGGAATGGGAGTTTTGGGTCTAATACAACTTTCACTTCTTATATTTGTTGGAGCAGTGACTTACACGCTTGCTTTTCCAGCTGATTTTACGATAGGCGGGATGGGTTTTGATTTATCAAGCTTTACACCCTTCTCTATGATTATGATAATAATATATTTTATACTAGGGTATACGCTATATGCATTAATGTATGCGGTAGTAGGTGCAACTGTAAGCAAGGCGGAGGATGTAAATTCTGCTATGATGCCTATGTCATTTGTTTCAATAATTTCATTCTACTTTTCATATGGCACATTTGCAATTCCTGATAGTATTGTTGCAAGGGTAGCTTCTCTAATACCTTTAACCTCCGCGTTCTCAGTTCCATCTAGATTGATTTCAACCAATGTGCCAGTGTGGGAAATTGTAACATCTTTATTAATACTAATAGTCACAATTGTGCTGGTAGGAATGATGTCTATAAAGCTGTACTCATTTGCAGTGCTTCACTATGGTGATAGGCTGAAAATAAGTACACTATTTAAAATTTCTAAAGAAAATAAAGATTAGAATAAAAATTGAATAACCTTGATATATGGAATATAATTGTATATGAAAAATATTTTAAAATTTTAGAGGCCAAATGAGAATTCATTTGGCTTCTTGAGTATACGGAGGAAGATATGTATTATCCAATAAAGTTTAAACCTGTTTATAAAGATTATATATGGGGAGGCCGCTATTTTGAGAAATTCGATAGAGAGCTTCCAGAGGGCATTTTGGCAGAGAGTTGGGAGCTCTCCTGTCATAAGAATGGAGTAAGTATTGTATCAAACGGAGTTCTAGAAGGGAAAACACTTCCAGAGATAGTAAAAGCCGATTCGAAAAATATTTTGGGCACAAAATTCCCGACAGACTTTGATGAAATACCTCTTCTAATTAAGTTTATTGATGCAAATGACAGGCTATCAGTACAAGTTCACCCTGATGATAACTACGCAGCAGTGTATGAAGGTGGCTTGGGGAAAAATGAAATGTGGTACATTATGGATGCAAAGCCAGGTGCAAAGCTAGTCGCAGGGCTTAAAGCCGGAGTGACAAAAGAGATGTTTGCTCAGGCCATAAAAGAAAATCGCATTAACGAATGTCTCATGGAGGTTGAGGTAGAACCAGGGGATGTTATTAATATACCAGCCGGACTAGTACACGCAATAGGAGCTGGAATAGTAATCGCAGAAATACAGCAAACCTCGGATACAACCTACAGAGTTTTTGACTATAACAGAGTTGATAGTAAAGGCGTTGGTCGCCCATTACATTTAGAGAAGGCCCTTGATGTAATAAACTTTGAGGCAAGTGCAAAAGATGCAAAATGCAGTGGTGTGAACGTGAAAGTAAATGACAACTGCAATAAAACTATCTTTTTGGCAAATAAGTATTTTGTTTGTGAACATTATGATGTAAATGGAAGCTTTGATGAGAAAAGTGATGGTAGCAAGTTCTATATTTTTATATGTTTAGACGGTGAGGGAAAAATAGCGACAGGAAACGTGACGGTTAGTTTTAAGGCTGGAGAGACTATTTTTATTCCTGCTGCAATTGGTGAGTATAGAGTAGATGGGTATTTTAAAGCATTAAAGACTTATATACCAGATTTTAACAAGGATATAGTTGAGCCAATGCGAAAGGCAGGCTGTACCGATAAAGAAATTTTTAATGTGCTGAGCTGTTAATTTTAGACATCTTTGCACGACGTCTAAGATTCAGAAGGAGTAAAAACACCCCCTGAATCCAAGGACTCTGTTTATCGGATCAAAAGTATACCTATTAAAACGTACATGGAGGCGCAAAAATGATATTAGTTAACAATCTCACAAAAAAATATAAAAAGTTCAAGGCAGTAGATGACATATCTCTCACGGCAAAGCCAGGTGAGATCACAATATTACTAGGTCCGAATGGCGCTGGCAAATCAACAACGATAAAAAGTATTGCAGGCTTATTAATATTTGATGGTGAAATAACAATATGGGATCATCCAAATAAAACAGTTGAGGCAAAGAAGATATTCGGATATGTACCTGAAACGCCAGCTCTATACGACCTATTAACACCATGGGAGCATGCTGAGTTTATCGCGAAAGCATATAAGTTAGGAGATGGTTGGGAAGGAAAGATTAAGGCTATATTTGAGCGACTTGAGATTTATGATAAAAAGGATAAGTATGTACGTGAATTGTCAAAAGGAATGACACAGAAGCTGAGCATTGCTATGGCACTTTTAGTAGATCCTAAAGCCGTATTGTTTGATGAACCGTTAGTTGGTCTTGACCCAAAAGCTATTAACGAGGTTCTTAAAATACTGGAGGAGCTTAAAGCCGAAGGTAAAAGCATACTCTTAAGTACACATATAATTGACACTATAAGTGAAATTTGGGACAGAGCATACATAATGAATAAAGGTAAAATTATTTGTGATATCACTAAGGCCGAGCTTAACGGAAAAGATTTAAAAACAATGTTCTTTGAACTTACGGAAGGGGATACGCAAGAATGCAAGCAATAATGTATTTGATGAAAAGGCAATTTATCAATAAAATCAAGCGTGCCTTCTCCAGTGTGCTGTCAATTATCATTACTGTACTTGGAGTATTTGGTATTGGATTTACATTTATTATGGCTTTTACTATGAAAAGACCAATTGTTAATAGTATGGCAGCTGAAACTATTCTGGCAGGCATAGTATTGATGATGGGAGCGATTTTATACAATTCATTTCTGTCACGTGATACTGGTATTTTAACAATGGCAGATGCCAATTTCTTGTTTACAGGACCTTTTGAGAAGAGAACAGTTTTATCATATTTGCTAATATCAGCAGCGCCTGCTTCAATTTTAACAGGATTTATCATGTGCTTTTATCTTCCATATTTATTAGGTTCGTCGCTGACACTACCATTATTTTTCGTGGTACTACTGGTAATGAGTCTCCTATTTGGCTGCATATATCTATCATATTACTACTTGTACATTATTGATGCCGAGAAACCCGGCTTGAAAAAGAAAGTACAAAGAATTTTCTTTGTTTTTATGGGAGTTTTGGCATTTGCATTTGTTGTATTATTAATATTTACAGGACTTAATGTAAAGGATACGGCACAGAAGTTTTTCACCCATCCTTGGTATAATTGGGTTCCAATGTTTGGCTGGACGAAGTGGGCTATAAGCTCGTTGCTCACGGGTAATATACTTCTTGGGTTTATACCGGCTACGGCATTGCTTGTTATTGTAAACACCTTACTATGCGTAGCATTATACAATGCAAAGGCGGATTTCTACGAAAAAACCTTAGAGGATTCAGTAAACCTCCAAAAACTTTTGGATGAGGTCAAGACTAATGGGAGTGCAGATGTTCGTTCTATTGCAAAATTAAAGTATAAGGCTTCTTCTGTAAGCTTTAAGCAGGGGGCTGCTGCCATCTACTCAAGGCAGATGTTAGAGCGTAATAAGCTAAACTTCATTTCAAATTTCAGAGAAGTTTTCCTAGGCTTAGCTTATGTAGCTTTTGGAGCTATCTTTGGTCTTGAATTTAATTTTGTATTGGCGATGGTTGGATTTGGTGCACTTTCTATGTCTCTGAATGATTCCTGGCATAGGGATTTCAAAAAGCCTTATGTATTTCTGATTCCAGCTAGCTCTTTCGAAAAGGTTATTTTCTCTGTTTTGCCAGGTGTTATTAAAACTGTAATTAACGGAAGTATTTCAATTATTATAGGGGCACTGATATTTAAAATAAATCCTGGGTTGTTAATTACTTACTTGCTTATCTTTGCAAGCTTTGCTATTCTATTTATTCTGGCGGAGGTATTCACATATAGGATGATTGGATCGGGCTCCAGTGCTGTGGCTGTTATGTTTATGAGAATGTTTTTTGCAATGGCCACCTGTATCCCAGCCCTTATTGTGTTAGTTATCATTGCAATAGTTTCAAATGGGATGCCAAACATATTTATAATAGCTGCTTGTATGTTTGCTATAAATGTTGTTTCAAGTGCTTTACTTGCGTTCTTAAGCAGAGGTATTTTTGAGCAGAGCGAGATTATGGATTAAATATATAGTAATATAAATATTTCTATTATTATTGAATATTATAGAGCATACTACTAATGAGGAGGACTATAAAATGAAAAAATATATAGCATTATTTGGAATAGCTTTATCGTTCACTTTCTTTTTTGGATGCGCAATTAAAAATAGTGATAGCGTAAAAGATACTGTAACCCCAAGCAATACAACTGCCTCTATAACTACTCCTACAACTGACACTGCCACCACGAGTACACCTGTGGCTGAAGTGTTACAAATTCAGGATTATTTTCCGATAAAAGAGAATACCAGATATGTCTACGAGGGTAAGGGAAATGAATATGCATCTTTTGATGTATATATTGACTATGCTTCGGCAGGTAAAATCCAACAGAGAGTAGATAATGGAGGTACTGTTTTAGCCAAGGTAGTTGAACTAAAGGATGGTAAAATTACAAGGTTGTTTTCAAGAGAAGAAGCATATTATAGAGAGAATCTCTTAGCAATGAAGGATGATAAAGAAGAAATTCTCTTGATGGAACCACTGGAAAAAGGCACCACCTGGACATTAAAAGATTCAAGTGTAAGGACAATAACCAATACATCGGTTGATGTAACAACACCGGCAGGTAGCTATAAAGCAATTGAAGTTACCACTGAAAGTCCAGATGGTAAAACAGTGGATTATTATGCTAAAGACGTAGGTTTGATAAAATCAGTATTTGCCTCAGGAGATAATGAAGTGAGTTCTTCACTAAGTAAAATTGAGGAGAATGCTTCATTACTACAGAAAATTAACTTTTACTACCCAAATATTAATGATAACAAAATAAACTATGAAAGCAAGGACATAAGTTTTAAGACCAATGATATAACCAAGCAAGCTTTAGAGAAAGCTTATAAAGAGGTAGTCAACAGTAATATAGGAAAAGTTTTTACTACAAATACAAAGATTAATAGTTTATATTTGAACAAAGACAAAATGGTTTATATTGATTTAAATAAAGCTTTTTTAAGTGAAATGAATGCTGGAGCTTTGTATGAAAAAATGATCCTCCAAAGCGTTGCAAACACTTTTGGTCACTACTACAATTCGGAAAAAGTAGTTTTGACATTAGATAGTGGATTTTATGAATCGGGTCATATTGCCCTGGGAAAAGGTGAATATATTAAAGTTGATTATGCTAATACTGCTGAAATCAAGAAATAACAAAGCCTAAAACAAGTAAAAACTACCTATATTTAATCTATATAGGTAGTTTTTACTTGTTTATTACCCATGTTGCGTTGACGCAAGTAGAAATTGGTGATATTATGCCTATATAATGGAGGTGCATGAAGTGCTAGGTTATACATTACCTATGTTGCCACCAAATGTGGATTTAGAAACAAAGTCAGTATTAAAACAATTAGCAAGAGCGAATAGAACATTGGCTGAACTAAAAGGATATGCTGATACAATTCCTAATAAGCATATTTTAATAAATGCTGTTATGATTAATGAGGCAAAGAATAGTTCAGCTATTGAAAACATAATTACAACACATGATGATTTATATAAGGCAATGAGTGAGGCAAGTGGAGCAAGCTTAGCAGCAAAAGAAGTGGTGAGTTATAGAACTGCATTGTGGCATGGATATGAACAAATTAAAGTCAAAGAAATTCTTACAACAAATATGATTATAGAGATTCAAGGTATAATTGAAAGAAATAGTGCAGGCATTAGAAAATTGTCTGGTACTGTTTTAATGAACGAGAGAACTGGAGAAACAGTATACACGCCACCTTCTGGTGAAGAAGAGATTAGAAACCTTCTTAGCAATCTAGAAAAATATATCAACGAAGACTTTGATGATATTGATCCTCTGATAAAGCTTGCAGTTGTGCATTATCAGTTTGAGAGCATCCATCCTTTTTATGATGGAAATGGTAGAGCAGGCAGAATCATAAATGTACTCTACTTGGTGCTAAAAAAATTGCTAGATAGCCCGATCCTATACTTAAGTAAATACATTATTCGCAATAAATCTGCATATTATAAGCTTTTACAGGAAGTAAGAACAGAGGGAAATTGGGAAGAGTGGATTAAATATATTTTAACTGGAATTGAGGAAACTGCTGAGGAAACATTACAAATTGTTAAGAAGATAGATGCAGAGAGTGAAGCTATGAAGACTGAAATTAGAGAGAAACTTCCTAAAATATACTCTAAAGAGCTAATTGAATTACTATTTTATGAGTTTTATATAAAAACTAGCTATATTGAAAAGGGTCTGTCAGTGTCAAGAAAGACAGCCGTCAATTACCTTAATGCTCTTGTAAGTGAAGGGTTCTTGACTTCTGAAAAAATAGGGAAAGAGCGAATTTTTCAAAATAAGAGGTTGTACGATTTGGTTAAGGAGTAAAGAAATTCTTATTAAGGTAAGGCCAAATCAGGCAAAATGGGGGTTAATATGAGAAAAAGGAGATCAATTATACTGCAATTATTACTTGTAGGAATAATTCTTGCAAGCATGTTTTTAGTAATAATGATAAGTACAAATGAGAAGCTAGAAAAGCAAAAGCCAGCGATATATACAAGTTTAGAAGATTTTAAAACAAAGAAGGTTACTGAGGCATATAAAAATATGCTTTATAACGTTGATAAAAAAGTGCAGCTGGAGATAGATGAACAGGAGCTGAATGACCTCATAGCAATAGCAATACAGGATTATGAGAAAAGAGCTAATGCTGTTGTTATAAATGGATATAGTTCCCAAATAGCTACTGACGTCATGACAATAAGACTGGATAGCAAGCTCCTTAATTTGGTACCAACTCAATATGTGTTAAAAATAAAACCATCAATAGAAGACAACAAACTTAGACTGTTTGTTTCGGAATTTAAAGTTGGGAAGATATCGATCAATCCTCAAACTATTTTAAAGCAAATTAAAGCTTCTGACAAAGGTGAATATTACGTTGACTTGAAGCAGCAAAGCATAGTACTTGAAAACAAATATTCGCAGCAAATAATTTTAAATGATATAACTTTGAAACAAGGCACAGTAAGTATGAACATTGAGTTGTCAATTAAAAATGTAAAAGACTTGATAAATGTTTTAGGAAAGTTGTTACCAGAGGGGTTGCAAGGACTTGTAGAATAGAGATGTTTGATGAACTATTTTATACAATTTGACACATAATTATATTTGTTGTACAATAGCAATGAAATGAGACCAAGAAGGTCTCCGCTGTACATAATTTGCACTGTAAATTATAGCTTTGCAACTTAATTAGACCCACGAAGGGCTAGCACTTGATACCCTTTTTTGGGTCTATTATTATGTTAAGGAGATGGTACTATGCATATGGGAGACGCTTTGATATCTCCAGTGGTTGGAGGTACTATGTTGGTTGCTGCAGTTCTTGTAGCAGCGGTTTCAATTAGAAAAGTAAGAGATATGGACGAAAAGAAGATTCCTCTGATGGGGGTTATGGCTGCTTTTATTTTTGCAGCACAGATGATTAACTTTACTATTCCAGGTACAGGTTCAAGCGGACATTTGGGTGGCGGTTTGATGCTTTCAATCTTGTTAGGACCTTACGCTGGTTATCTTTCAATGGCTGTGGTTCTGTTGATTCAAGCACTGTTCTTTGCTGATGGAGGACTTCTCGCATATGGCGCTAATCTTATAAATATGGGGTTCTTTGCTTGCTTTATTGCATATCCTTTTATCTATAAGTTTATTACTAGAAAAGGAATTTCAAAAACAAGATTATTTATAGGAAGTATAGTAGCAAGTGTGATTGGTTTGCAGTTCGGGGCTTTTAGTGTCGTGATTGAAACACTACTCTCTGGTAAAACAGTACTTCCATTTTCTCAATTTGCCTGGACAATGCAGGGAATACATTTGGCTATAGGTATTGTTGAGGGAATAGTAACTGCTGCAGTTGTTTCATTTGTTTGGAAGGTAAGACCTGATATAATCCAGGATAATTTAACAAATGATAATAAAAGGTTAGGATATAAATCTGTAATTATAGGATTCATAGTTGCAACGTTACTATTAGGAGGAATTGTATCAATATTTGCATCAACAAATCCTGATGGACTGGAATGGGCAATTGGCAAAGTCACTGGACTTGATAAGCCTCAGGGTGATACAAGCGTTCACGATATCTTAAAAGAGGCTCAAGAAAATACTGCAGTTTTGCCTGGTTATAGTTTTAAAATGTCTGGGAATATTGTAAAATCAGATAGTACTGGCAGTGAAACTATCGGTACTGTTGTTTCAGGAATAGTGGGATCAGCTATAACAGTGAGTGTTATTGTGCTTATTGGTTATTTTATAAATCTATTAAAAAAAAGAAAAAGGATATCAAAAGAGAACGAGCAAGTAAATGGGAATACTAGTAAAAAGACAAAATTAAGCTGATAGTAATTAACAGCAAATGGAGATAGACATGTCAGATATAATGAGATCAATGTTTAATGTAAAGCACCTTGACGAGTTGTCCAGACAAAAAAACTTAATAAACGATATGCATCCTCTGGCTAAATTAATAATAACATTGGTTTATATTTGCACGCTAGCTTCATTTGATAGATATGAAATAAGCGGTTTGCTGCCATTTGTACTGTATCCTATGATAGTTATAATGGTATGCGACATTCCGTTTGGAAATTTAATAAAAAGGGTTCTCATTGTAGAACCCTTTATTATAGTTGCGGGGATATTGAATCCAATCTTTGATAAAAATATAATTGAAATAGGTGGCTTTGCGTTTTCTAGTGGTTGGCTAACGTTTGTTTCGCTCATACTAAAGAGCACACTGATGGTTACTGCGGGATTCTTATTGATTGCAACCACTGGAATAGATGATATTGCCAGAGCACTAAGTTTAATGAGAATTCCTTCGATTTTCGTATTACTGTTTTTATTAACATATAGATATATTTTTGTGCTTATGGATGAGGCAGGCAGATTATTAAAGGCATATGCTCTGCGAGCGCCAGATCAGAAGGGTGTAAAGATAAAAGTCTGGGGATCAATGGTAGGCCAGCTCCTCATACGAACCTACAACAGGGCTCAGACAATATATCAATCAATGATTTTAAAAGGATATAATGGGAAATATAGTATAACAATAGGCAGGGGTTTTAAGCTACTTGATGCAGCTTACTTTGTAGCGTGGGTTTCATTTATAGTTGTTGCGAGAGCCATCAATATACCCTTGCTAATAGCAGCACTTATATAATTCAATTTTCACTAATGATATTATTAGGGTGGAAGATGTTTTATCTGATTTGCATGGAATATGGAGGACGACATGAGTCATCACAAAATAGAGCTTAAAGAAGTTTGCTACACTTATCCTGACGGACATCAGGCGCTTGAGAATATTTCGTTCTTACTTGGGCATGGTGAGGCGGTTGGCATAGTTGGAGCTAATGGAGCAGGTAAATCCACACTGCTATCGATTTTAACAGGCATATTGTTTCCTCAGAAAGGTACAGTTAGAGTGGGGGATATACCGGTAAATAAAAAGACATTGGCAGAAGTTCGGCGCAGTATTGGATTGGTGTTTCAAGAGCCGGATGATCAATTATTTATGACATCAGTTTATGACGATGTGGCCTTTGGACCAAGAAACTATAGGCTCGACGAAGCGGAAGTTAATAGTAGAGTAATGCAGGCGCTTGAAGAGGTTGGCATTACACATTTAAAGGACAGACCACCATATAAGCTCTCTGGTGGAGAGAAGAGATTAGCTGCTATAGCAGCTGTTATATCCATGAAGCCCGATATATTGATAATGGATGAGCCTACGGCTTCATTAGACCCAAAAGCCAGGCGAAAGGTAATGAATATTTTGAAGGGCTTCAGCCATACAAAAATCATTACCAGCCATGACCTTGATATGATTATGGACATGTGTGTGAGAACAATTGTCCTGAAAAATGGCAAAATTGTTGCTGACGGTAACACCCTGGATATACTCAGCAATGAGAAATTTATGGATGAGTGTGGACTTGAGATACCTCTTGCACTTCAGAATTGTCCTATTTGCAAGGCAAACAAATGATTTTGTACAAATAAAATTTAAGGTATATAATTTAAATATGCTATTAACCATATATTATGGAGGAAATATGAGAATTGCAGTAGTTGACGGACAGGGCGGAGGTATTGGAAAGCTTATAGTTGAAAAGCTTCGTATTGCTTTTGGTAATGAAATTGCGGTGCTGGCTTTAGGTACAAATGCACTTGCGACGTCTTTGATGCTTAAGGCGGGAGCAAACGAAGGAGCATCAGGGGAAAATGCAATACTGTTTAACACTTCAAAGGTTGACATAATTATTGGGACGGTAGGAATAGTTTGTGCGAATTCTATGTTGGGAGAGCTCACACCTATTATGGCAAAGAGCATATCCGAAAGCCCTGCAATTAAGGTATTGTTACCACTGAATAGGTGCAATATAAAGATTGCAGGCACAAAAGATGAGCCGCTTCCTCATTACATAGATGATGCTGTTAATATGGTTGGTGATATTTTAGGAACAACTAAATAATAAAATGCGATTGGGTGATAAAATTGTGCGAAGCTAATGTGTATCTAATTGACGAGAATGGAATTGAAGTATTGATTTTGGACTCAGTGGATAAAGTAATACCGAATAAGGACGAAATAATATTGGAAAATATATATAATGAGAGAAAAACCATAAGAGCTAGGATAAAGGAAATGGGACTGGTTGAGCATAGAATAGTATTGGAAAAGTTGGACTACTAAACATGCACAGGATTGTGATGATATTGTATATAAGTTGTTTTAAGGTACTGTATTTTTTTGCTGGAATATTAGTGAATATTATTCCAAGGCTCTCATTAATATTCTATAGCAAAGCATTAGGTTTATATTTGAAAAAAGGTATAGACGTAGATTTTATAGATGTTTTACTGGATATAGCGATAAATCTTGATATCCTGGGCAGACAGAATGAAGCAATTCAGACTTATCAAAAAGCTATTTCGATAAATGCATTTGATGCTAGGGCATATTATGGCGTGGCCATTATATATGACAATAATAGAGAGTTTGATAAGGCAATAGACTTTTATAAAAAGGCTATTGATTTAGACCCAGAATACTCAAAGGCTTACTTTTTTCTGGCGAATGCATACGATGAGTATGGGAAAAAGGAAGAAGCTGCAGAGTATTATGAGAAAGCAGCTGAGCTGGATCCCAACCACTTCTGGGCATACAACAATTTAGCTGCAGTTTATGAGGAAATGGGCAAATATGATAAGGCATTAATTTCTATAAGGAAAGGTCTTGAGCTAGAACCCTTCCACTTTAAAGCTCTATTTAATGCTGGAGTTATTATGAATAAACTGGGCTATCCAAACAAGGCTATAGAATACTATAACCAATCTATTGTGCGAAATGCCAAATATTCTTACACTTATTTAAATTTATCCATTATATACTTGGATAAGGATGATTATCCAAAGGCAATCGAGGTAATATCAAGAGGAATAAAAAACAGTCCAAAAACGTCATTTTTGTATTACAATAGGGCTTGCTTTTATGTTCACCAAGGTGAGCGCAATTTAGCTATAAATGATTTGATTACAGCGATAGATTTGAGTCAAGAGCTTGAGGAATATATGAAGTCCGATAAAGAACTGGATCCGTTAAGAGAAATGGACAAATATAGGAAGCGGTTTGAATTGTTATTGTAGGCGAAAATTTGTTGAGAAGTTAATCAGTAAGCCAACTGTATTCTTGCCTGCAATCAATAATATAGTCAATAAACACTGTATTTTCTAGAATTTCATAAATAATTAGATATCTCTTATTAACTAGCATTTTCCTATATGTATATGCAGGTATCATTGGCGAATTGAACCATGCATTCCTTTGTGGGAATTCGTTTAAAGATTTTATTGACTCTTTTATTTCAATAAACAATTTTTCAGCGCCACGTTCACTAACCTGCATTAAAAAGTTGATGTGTGTTTCAATCATATTAGTAGCCTCTTCTGAAATAACGAGGTCAAATTTTCTATTTTCCACTATTTGACCTCGCGGTTTCAATTGTTTTACTAATCCGATCATTAAATTCTTCAAGAGTATTTCCTTTTTGACCATTTTCTCTTGATTGACGAATAGACAAAAGTTTTTCTCCGAGTGATAACATTTTTTCTCTGCGTGTAAATGCCTCAATGTCCATAACAACTAAATCGCCTTCTCCATTCTTTGTTAAATAAACAGGCTCGCCAGTTTCTTTACATAACATTGATATTTCATTATAATTGTTTCTAATTGCCGTAGATGCTTTTATATACACAAGCAATACTCCTCTCATAGTTAAATTATAAATTTATAATAGTATAATTTAACTATTATTATACTATTACTATTCGGCGGCGTCAATCAAATAGCAGCTGAGGGTTTGTAATTGACTGGAAGCACTATTGTCAACCTAAAAACAAATTATGGTTGACAATACCATCTTTTTTGTTTAAAATACTGTATATGAATATAAAGAATAACTAAATGAATGGAGAATAGTATGAAAACTAGAAATATAACGTACATCGCACTTTTGGCAGCATTAACTGCTGTAGGAGCATTTATCAGAATACCATTACCTTTCGTCCCAATAACATTACAAGTGTTTTTCTGCCTGCTAGCTGGAATATTGCTAGGTGCCAGATTGGGAATGTCTTCGCAAATTGTTTATTTAGCAGTAGGTCTTTGTGGTATACCAGTTTTTACTTTAGGTGGAGGGCCAGGATATGTACTTCAGCCAACCTTTGGGTATTTGTTAGGACTAATAGTCTGTGCATTTGTGGTTGGAAAGCTTACTGGACGCTTGAAAAAAATTACCATTACAAAGCTGTTCTTAATAAATATAATTGGAGTTTTGACAATATACATAATTGGAGTGCCATATTTGTACTTGATTAAAAACTTGTATCTTAATACGCAGACAACATTATCATGGGCTTTGTATTATGGCTTTGTAATGACAATTCCAGGAGACCTTTTAAAATGTTATTTAGCTGCTTTAGTAGGAGCAAAGTTGATTCCCATTGTAAAAAAACAAATTCTTTAAACTAGCTACATATTGGACAACATTTTTATAATGCTGTTATACAAAATAAACTATACAAAAGCACAGGAAGTAGAAATGTTTTTTCTACTTCCTGTGCTTTTCCTACGGTTTGTGGTGAATAACAATCACTTATATGTTAAAATTATAATATAAATTTGCATTAAAGATAATAGTAATCATTTTTAATCATCACTAACATGATGTTGTGGCAATTCCACAAGCTCTTAATTTTGAACAAAGTTAGCACATATTACGATGTTAGGAAAGCATACTGCGACCATTTAAACGGTTAACTAACCATTTAAATTCAAACTAGTATAAGAAGGAATATTCACTGAAAGGAATATAAAATGGGAAAAATATTAGTATTAGCTGAAAAACCTTCAGTTGGACGTGAATTAGCTAAGGTACTTGGGTGTAGTCAGAATAGTAATGGATACATTTCGGGATCAAAATATATAGTAACCTGGTCATTAGGTCATTTAGTTACACTTGCAGATCCTGAAGCTTATGGAGAGAAGTATAAGTCCTGGAGGATAGAAGATTTACCTATGCTTCCAAATAAAATGGAACTTGTTGTTATTAAAGAAACATCAAAGCAATATGGAATTGTAAAAAGTTTATTAAATAGAGCTGATGTCGATGAACTAGTTATTGCAACTGATTCAGGTCGTGAAGGAGAATTGGTTGCTAGATGGATCATTATTAAAGCAGGTTTTAGAAAACCAATCAAGAGGTTATGGATTTCATCACAAACTGAAAAAGCAATAAAAGATGGATTTAACAACCTTAGACCAAGTAGAGAATATGATAATTTATATAAATCTGCAGAATGCCGTTCAGAAGCGGATTGGCTTATAGGCCTTAATGTGACTAGAGCTTTAACCTGTAAGTATAATGCCCAACTCTCGGCGGGAAGAGTGCAAACACCTACCCTAGCTATGATTGTACAAAGGGAGACTGATATAAGAAGGTTCCTTCCAAAAGACTTTTGGACAATAAGTGCAAAAGTGAAAGGATTTTCAATCCAATGGCAGGATAAAGCCAGTGGACAAACTCAAATTTTCAATAAACAACAAGCAGAAGATATACTGGCTAAAATAAAAGGTCAGAATGGTGAAGTAATAGAGATTAAAAAAGAAGCGAAAGAGGAGCAACCGCCACTTGCCTATGATTTAACAGAATTGCAGAGAGATGCAAATCGTAAATATAGTTATTCGGCAAAACAGACTCTAGGAATAATGCAGTCATTATATGAAACTCATAAAATTGTAACCTATCCGAGGACAGATTCAAGACACATCACTACAGATATAGTTCCAACACTATCGGATCGTTTGAAGAGCATTTCCGTGGGGCCTTATGCGGAAGCAGCACGTGCTCTACTACGAGCAAAACTCTATGTTACAAAAAGGTTTGTAGATAACAGTAAGGTTACAGATCACCATGCAATTATCCCTACAGAGCAATATCTTAATTTGGGTTCTTTAAGTAATGAGGAGCGAAATATTTTTGATCTAATCGTTAAAAGGTTTATTGCAATATTAAGTCCTGCGTTTACTTACGAACAAACGACAGTAAAAATAAGTGTAAAAGGAGAAATCTTTTTCGCAAAGGGAAGGATTATCAAGTCAAAAGGGTGGAAAGCTGTTTATGAAGGGCCAAGGGACAAAATAGAAGATTCTGATGAAGAGCAAGATCAAAGCTTGCCTGAGATTAAAAGAGGGGAAAGCATGAAACTGGATTCTTCATCAATTTATAATGGTAAAACTAAACCACCTGCTAGGTACAATGAAGCCACATTACTTACAGCTATGGAGCATCCAGGTAAGTTTATAGAGAATGAAGCACTGCGTGAAGCAATGGATAAAACCAGTGGACTCGGCACTCCGGCTACGAGAGCAGATATTATTGAAAAACTGTTTAGCTCGTTCTATGCTGAGAGAAGAGGCAAAGAAATACACCCAACTTCTAAGGGAATCCAGTTAGTTGATTTGGTTCCTGTTGATTTAAAGTCACCTGAATTGACTGCTAAATGGGAACAGAAACTAACTATGATTAAAAACGGAAGAATAAATTCTGTTGAATTTATTAACGAAATGAAGGCGTATGCTTCTAAAATTGTATCAAGTGTAATTGCCAGTACTGCAGCATATAAACATGATAATATGACTAGAGAAAAGTGCCCTGATTGTGGTAAATTCCTTCTTGATGTATCTGGCAAAAAAGGAAAAATGCTTGTCTGCTCTGACCGTGAATGTGGCTATAGAAAGGGCGTTTCACAAGTTTCCAATGCAAGATGTCCAGATTGTCACAAGAAAATGGAAATCAGGGGCGACGGTGATAATAAATCCTTTTATTGTGGTTGTGGCTATCGTGAAAAGCTGGAGGCCTTTACAAAGAGAAAAGGTGAGCAGGTAAACAAAAAAGAAGTAAGCAATTTCTTAAATCAGCAAGATGAAGGTGAACCGATTAATTCGGCACTTGCAGAGGCGTTGGCGAAGTGGGGGAAGTAAAACAAATTGTAACTATAAAAAGATATATTGATAATAGATGGATATATATATGATGGAGATGAGATCTTCAGTTAGAATCTGATTGGGGGCTCCAAAGGAATAAAGTGTTTCAGGACTATGGTCTTGGAGCACTTTTTATTTTTTGCTTACGCAGGGATAAATAAGTGCTGAAAGTCGCCAAATGCCTGCTAATTACAATAAATTTATAAAGATATATTTAAACTAAACTTAAATAACTAATAAGAAATTCAGAATTAAATAGTTATTATTAATTCTGAATGTATTTATCTAAATGAGTAGTAAAATAAAATTGCTATTTAAATAAAACTCTACTACCTAATTTTATCTATATAATACGATATACTTTTTGCATTATGAGAAGTGGACAGTCGAAGCTTTTAAGGACGACTGAACACATCTAAGTAAAATAGATCTATTGTATCTTTTATAGCTAAAATTAAAAGCTGTTCAAATTTCTTATATGAATAAGGAGGTACGGACATGAAATACACAAACCTTGGGAAAGCGGGTTTTAAGGTATCAAAGATTACTTTTGGATGTATGGAACTTGGGGGAGGCCCTTGGGAAGTAAACAATGATGAGGATAATATAAGGGTGCTTCAAACAGCATTTGAGAAAGGTATTACAACGTTTGATACAGCAGAAATGTATGGCAAAGGTCATTCGGAAGAAGTTCTCGGAAAAGCTCTTGAAGGGAAAAGAAAGGAATGTATTTTTGCATCAAAGGTCAATAAGGAACATTTATGGCCTAAAGACATTCGATATGCAGTTGAAGCCAGTCTAAAAAGGTTAAAAACGGATTATCTGGACATATACTATGTGCATTGGCCTAATTACGAGATACCCATAGATGAAACCATGGCGGAATTTAATAAACTTAAAGACGAAGGCATAATCAGAGCCATAGGAGTTTCAAACTTTTCATTAGAACAACTGAAAAAAGCTATGGAGTGTGCACGTATCGATTTAATACAACCGGAATACAATTTGCTTCAAAGAGATATTGAAGATGGAATAATGGAGTATTGCTACGATAATTTTATTAGTATATGCAGCTATAACTCAATTGCAAAGGGGATTTTAACAGGTGCATTCCACCTCGGAGGAGCTATAATTAGGGATGATGATTTTAGAAGAAAGAAAAGACTGTTCCTGCCTGAGCATCTTGAAAAGGAGATGGATATCATACTTTTATTGAAAGAAATAGCTGATTCAAAAGGAGTTACCATTTCTCAAATAGCAATAAGTTGGCTGTTTTACCAGAAGGGATTTACTTCAGCGATTGTAGGAACACAGAATGAAAAGCATTTTGTTGAAAACATCAAAGCTGTTGATATAGAGCTGTCAGAGAATGAGCTTGAGAGGCTGGATCATGTGAGTTTGAAAGTTATAAATAGCCTGTAAGGATACTGTTTTATTGAAAACACTGATATAGAACCTTTAGTATAAAGATGCTTTATCAGTTAAGGATTACTTAAATTAGCTCAAACAATTCAGAAATATCGTATAGTTTATTAATTCTGTAAGTATTGAACAAATTGAATGTAAAATAGCATTAATAGTTTGTACATAAAGAACAAAGGTTAGTGCTTACTATTGTTAATATGGTAACACTGAGAGATGTATAAAAACATCCGGATGTTTTTGAAAGTCTTATTGGTGTGTCCTGTTAAGATAATATTTTAGAGGGGGAAAAATAATTGTCAAAATCAGTGAAAAAATTTATCTGTATGTTTATTCCATTATGTATTGTGACAATGCTTATATTACCTGCATGCGGCAATTCTGGCGAAACAGCAAAGGAAAGTAACTCCGCTGTAACTTCTCAGTCGCAGAGCGCAACTTCGTCTGGTGCTAAAGACCCAAAGGATATTGTTGAGATTAGTATTCTTGCACCGTTGTTTTCTGATCCACCAGATATGAACAATGAATACTGGACTGAATATCAAAGGTTAACAAGAAGTAAATTAAATATTGAATGGGTAGACTCAGGTAACTTCCATACTGTTTTTAACTTGAGAGTAGCATCTGGAGATGTTCCAGAGGTTTCAGGAGTTCCCGACATTAGAAGCTTGTCACTTATTAATGCTATCGATAATGGTGTATTTTGGGATTTGACTGATACGTTAGGTGATTTCAGTAAATATCCTAACTTAAAGAACAACGTGGCACCTAATTGTTATGCATATTTATCACTTGGTGGCAAAATATTTGCATTACCGCGATCACGCACAAGTATTGACCTTGGTGTAAACATCAGAAAAGATTGGCTTGATAAGCTTGGCATACCACTTCCTAAAACTACAGCAGAATATGCAGATGCTCTTGAAAAAATAGTGAAATCTGATGCTGATGGAAATGGTCAGATAGATACAGTAGGTCTTGTTGCTACTGGCGAACTTCCTGGCTCACTTCAGGTGGCCTTTGGTGCTTTGACACCTCAGTATGCTGCAGACGGAGGACAATACCCTCCACGTTTATCTGATGGTTGGATTGATTATGTAGATTTTTGTAGAGATTTGTATAGTAGAGGTATATTTGATAAAGAGTACATGAGTCTTAAGTTTCAAGATGGTATGAACCAGTTTTCCTCAAACAGAGCAGCTTCATACGTCATGAGTATATGGAATATATGGGAAGAGGAACAGGGATCGGCAAAGATTCAGAAAGATCCTGTACCTGAGGTTGTTTCACTTATGCTTACAGGTCCTAAGGGTGACTCTGGTATACAGCTTAACACAGGTGTTTCTGGCGGATACTACATAAGCAAAAAGGTTACACAAGAAAAATTGAATAGAATTCTAGAGTACATGGACGATGCGACTTCAACAGAACTAACAAAATTAGCATATTATGGAATTGAAGGTGTGCATCATACTGTTACAGATGGCACTCCTGTTCTTAACAAGCTAGGTATTGCTCAGATAAATACGTCCGGTAAGTGTGTTGGCCCTCTTGCTTATTCAAAATATGGCAAAGTTGACAGTGCTGGAGGATCCAAAGCATATAATGAAGCTAGAAGATTATCAGTTGAAGGTTATGAAGCGGTTGGTAAGAAAGACATCTGGGGTAATGGTACTCTATTTTCTCCAACTTGGTCAAAAATTTGGCCAAAGCACGAAGCTACCTTTGTGTCTAATCAGGCTAAAACGGTTGCAGGACAGATGTCTATTGATGAATTTAGGGCATATGTGAATTCACTAAGAAATGACCCTGCTCTTATACCTGCATTTAAAGAATTTACAACGGCTTATGATGACTTTAATAAAGGTTTAAAGAAATAGTACTATAGATTACATTTATTGTTTTGTGAAACAGGGGGTGATAATACCTTCTGTTTCGCAAAACATTATTAGGGTGTTTGTGAAAACAAATAAATACAGTCCGCGTAAATAAATTGATAGTGAAGGAGATGTGTAGCTTGAATCAAATAATAGGCCTTAAAGGGAAAGAGAAAAACAGTATTGTAAGCTTAAATAGGAAAAATAATAATACATGGGCGGAAATAAAAAAGCATAAGTATCTGTATCTGCTTGCAACACCGACCTTGATTTATTTTATTATTTTTAAGTTTGGCCCTATGTGGGGACTTTTGATGGCATTTCAAGATTATAACCCTTTCAAAGGCTTATTACATAGTCCTTGGATAGGATTTAAGCTATTTGAGGAAATGTTTAAGGATCCATTCTTCTTTTACATGTTACGTAATACTGTGGTAATAGCAATGCTAAAGTTGTTTTTTTATTTTCCTATTCCCATATTTCTTGCAATCATGCTAAATGAGGTTAGACATAATACATATAGAAAGTTAGTTCAAACGGTAGTATATTTTCCACACTTTCTTTCATGGGTTATAACAGCTAGCTTAACTTTTTTTGCGCTGTCAGCCAATATGGGCTTTATAAATAAGATTAGAGTGGGAGCCGGGCTAGAGCAAATACTCTTTCTTGTGAACCCGGATTATTTCTGGCCAATTGTTCTTATTCAGTCTATCTGGAAGGAATCCGGCTGGGGAACAATTATTTTCATGGCCGCACTGGTAAGTATTGACTTACAGCTTTATGAAGCCGCTCTGATTGATGGTGCCACTCGTTTACAGCGCATTTGGTATGTAACACTGCCAGGTTTGCTTCCAACAATTGTTGTACTTCTAATCCTCAGACTTGGACAGGTATTTGATGTTGGCTTTGAGCAGATTCTTCTTATGCAAAACCCTATGATACGCGATGTAGCTGAGATCTTTGACACATATTCGTATAATCAGGGTATACTGCAAGGACAATACAGCTTAGGTGTTGCTGTAGGATTTTTTAAGAGTTGTATTGGTTTGTTCTTTTTGGTGACATCAAACTTTCTTGTTAAGAAGTCAGGAAATGAAGGTATTTTCTAATAATTGTTTTGTTTAAGGGGGTATTACTATGATTAATAAATTCTCATGGGGAGATGGAATCAATTATATCGTGCTTGGATTAGTTTCCATAGTGTGTTTTTTACCAATTTTCTATGTTCTCAGTATTTCTTTTACAGATCCAAGCGTATTTATGCCTTTGGAATTTAAATTGTTCCCAGAAAAGCTTTCGTTAGCTTCTTATTATTATATTATTAGTACCAGTTCGTTTAGGTCAGCGTTAACAAACTCAGTAATGGTGTCAATTGCTGGCACAATGTTAAATGTATTTGTGACATTTACTGGAGCTTACGCTCTTTCGAAATCTACTCTTCCAGGATATAAAGTTATACTGTCACTTATTACTTTTACCCTCGTTTTTAGTGCAGGTATGGTTCCATCTTATATGCTTGTAAAGGGCTTACATTTAATAAACAGCTACTGGGCTATTATTCTTCCAGTCGTAACAAATGCGTGGAGTTTTCTTGTTGTGCGTAGTTTTATGGTTGCCATACCCAGCGAAATTGAAGAGGCTGCGAAAATAGACGGTTGTAATGATATAACATTGTTTGCACGCATCATTATACCTCTGTCAATGCCAGCAATTGCAACATTTACATTATTTTTTGCTGTTGACTATTGGAACGCATTTTTTAATACTATGTTGTATATTACTAATACAAAAATGTGGACACTTCCTCTTTTAATAAAGAGCATGATTATTGATTCAAGCGCGACCTCAGGGTTTGCAGCAGCAGGAATAGTTTCTGATCGTCAAAATGTACCTCAAGAGACAGTTAAGATGGCTGCTATAATATTGTCAATGCTTCCTATAGTAATTCTGTATCCTTTCCTTCAGAAATATTTTGTTAAAGGAGTTATGATAGGTGCTGTGAAGGGGTAAGTGCAAATATCTGTTTGCGGGCTAAAACAGATTGGTTGTTTTATCCATATGGTTGTTCTAACCATCTTGTAATGGTAGAATTAATATATTACAAAAGTGAAAGAACTCCAGATGTAATGGAATTTGATGAGGGAAAAACATATGAAGTTTGGAGATATAATTGAGGAAATAAGACAGGATAAAGGACTGTATCAGAAGGATTTGGCCAAAATACTAAATGTTTCTGTGGCTACGATTTCACATTATGAATCTAATATAAACATGCCGGATATTGAAACAATTTGTTTGCTGGCAGACTATTTTGGAGTATCGGTAGATTATATTCTTGGACGTACGACGTTAAAAATGGATTGGAATACATTTAAAAGATCAGTTAAACTTTCAGATGGAACATATACAACTATGGACAAGGTAATGACGACATTTTTAAAACTATCGGATGAAAGCCAGACTGAAGTAATTAAATTGATGGAACTTTTTAAGATGAAAGATGATAAGAGGCATATAAAGTTGAAAAGACCGCCAAATACTAAGCCTCTAATATAAAAGTAAGTTTACACTAACATGGTGAGATGGGAGTTTTTTAGATGGTATATACAATACAAAATGTAAAACGGGTGCTTGATTTATCATCAGATGCACTAATAGTATCAAAGGTCAGACTAACACAACTTGACAGTGATTCTGGGGACGGAGACCTCGGTATTTCAATGGAAAAGGGAGCTTTGGCATTGAAAGCTGAGGTTAATGTATATACTGGAGATGATATCGGAGAACTTCTTGTAAAATGTGCCATGTCATTTAACAAAGTGGCTCCTTCGACAATGGGTACGTTGCTAAGTAATGCGATCATGACTTTGGGGAAAAATTACAGAGGGAATAAAGAAATAGACGATAAAGATACAGTCAAAGTACCAAGAATAATGCTAGAAGCCATAATGAAACTTGGCAAAGCAAGCCTCGGAGATAAAACTATACTCGATGCGTTGATTCCTCTAGCAGAAATATTTGAAGAATCTTTTGATACAAACTTGGACATTAAACTTGCAATGAGAGAGGCAGCTTCTGCAGCAGAAATAGGTGCAAATGAGACAAAAGGAATGCTTGCAAAAGTAGGCAGGACGAAATGGATAGCGGAACGTACTAAGGGTTATCCAGATGGTGGAGCCATACTTTGCTCTATTGTTGCCCAAGCGCTGGTAAACGACTAGATTTTGAAAGCAGCATTATAGAAGTTTTAATAACATCTGCTTCAACTAGATATGTAAGTCAAACTTAAATATTTAATTGAAAAAATATGAGTAAGCACAGCAGAAATTATGTAAAAAAAGGTTATACGTTATATGGCTGTATTAAAATAATGGCGAATAAAGGGTGATCATATTATGGAAATAGACTCCCAAGGGAATTTTGGAATGGTATTTGATATTGATCATTATGCGGTTCATGATGGACCAGGGATACGGACGTGTATCTTCTTAAAGGGCTGTTTCCTATCCTGCGTATGGTGCCATTCTCCAGAATCCCAGTCTATAGATCCTCAATTACTTTTTTCAAGCTCCCGATGCACTCTCTGCGGTGCATGTACCACTGTATGTCCTAAAGCATTGCACAGCATGGACACAGATGGACACAAATTCTCAAAAGAAGGCTGCACAACCTGCGGCAGGTGTGCTGAAGTCTGCCCTTCAGGTGCGCTATTTGTATGCGGGCAAAGCAAGACAGTTGACGAAGTAGTAAATGAAGCCCTTGAGGACAGGGTTTTTTACAAAAATAGTGGCGGCGGTGTAACATTAACTGGAGGAGAAGTACTTTACCAGCCAGCTTTTACACGACGGATACTGCAAGCGCTAAAAAAAGAAGGGGTACATACCATTGTGGAAACATCAGGTTTTGGGTCTAAACAAGACCTTATCGATTTAGTTCCCTTTACAGATGTATTCTATTATGATTTTAAGCTTGGCGAAAAGGAATTGTTTAAAAAATATACAGGTGGCGATTTGAACGTTGTACTTGAGAACTTAGTAGCTCTCCGCAAAAGAACTGATAGCATAGTATTGCGTGTACCTTTGATACCTGGGATTACTGACAGTATAGAAAATATTACTTCAGCATATGAGATTGCAAATAAACTTAAAATAGGTTTGGTTCATCTATTGCCATATAATTCATCCGCAGATGCGAAATATGACTGGTGCGGCAAGATATATCCTCTGGGGAAACTTAATGCCAGATCAGGACTATATGAAGAACTATTAAATTTAGCACCTAAAGATATTAAGGTTAGTGTAGTAACATAAGAATTTTTTGGATCAGGCCTGTAAAAAATTGTATGGAAAGGATTTGATTTTATGAGATTATCAGATGTCAACATGATGGAATATTCGGAAGGTATAGTGAAAAGCAGTCCTTCAACGCGTGTGGGTGAATTAATATCTGACGTACGTGAAAATATGATTCTACTTAAGAAGGAATTTATTGACTATGGGCGTGTACTAAATGAACAAACGGCTAAACTACCACTTATCGTACGAAAAGCCATGTCTGAAAGGCAAAAATTATCTACCGCACCTGTGGGCATATGGGACAAACAGTTTTTTGCTGGATGCTTTTCATTTAAGGATGAGGGTTTGACGAACTCAAAGGATTTGCCAGTGTTTGCCCTGGAAGAGGAAATACGGGAAGGTCAAGAATATGGTTTTGGTATATATTCTATGTTTGGACATATATCACCCGACTTTCCCCGTCTATTAAGCCTTGGTACTTCCGGAATTAGAAAAATGGCAGAAGAAAAACTTGCTGATGATATACCGCAAAAAAGCAGAGATTTCCTAACAGCTGCTCTCATATCACTTGAAGGCCTTGATATATTCGCCAAGCGCCACTCCGACTGGCTATTTGAAAAAGCAGCTAATACAAATGATAGCATGCGAAAAAAAGAACTTTTAAATACAGCAAACGCACTTAAAAACAGTCCGTTAAACCCTGCTGCCACATATATTGAAGCATGTCAATCTGCTTGGCTCCTGCACCTTGCCTTTCAGTTAACAGACAATCATTTAGCATTAGGCAGACCAGACCAGTACTTATATCCTTTTCTTAAGGACGATCTGGCAGCTGAAAGACTTACTCTTGAAGAAGCACAAGAGATTACAGACTGCTTCTTACTAAAATTTAACGAGCGTGCAATGAACAACCAGACCTCTGCTCAGATGAAAGACATAGAGCGTGAGCAAGAGGAGAATGAGAAAAGATGGCGTGAGCGAAAGTTATACGACATAGGCCAACAGCGCTATAATATCCGTGACACTATTGATGCAACAAACCACTGGAACCAGAATGTAGTTATAGGAGGGCTTATACCAGAAGATGGGCGTGATGCTACAAATATATTATCCGTAATGATACTTGAGTCCTTTCGCCGCTTGCGTATGACAAATCCTGTGCTTACCGTAAGAATCCATAACAATTCTCCCCAGTGGTTTTTAAGGCAAGTCGCACAGACCCTTAGGACAGGTGGAGGGCTACCTGCTATTTATAATGATGAAACCATAATAAAAGCATTCACAAAATTTGGGATAGAAGAAAAGGATGCCAGGGACTATGCTAACAATGGCTGCTGGGAGGCACTACTTCCAGGGAAGACGGATTTTTATTTTTTAAAATTAAATACATTAAAATGCCTAGAATGGACATTAAATAATGGTATTTGCCACATTGACGATAAACAGGAAGTTCCAGATCAAGGAGACCCGTCAAAATATACTTCCTTTGATGAGATATTTGAAAAAACAATGGAAAATATACAACTGGTGGCCGAAGGATCCGCTAAACATATGCTGTACACCCACCCTCACCGTTCCTCAATTGCACCTGTACCACTATTGTCTGCACTTTTGGATGGGCCCATTGAAAAGGGACTTGATATGACTGACATGGGTGCGCGTCTTGTTGTAGGAGGTACCATTGCAGAGGGCATAAGTCATTTGATTGACTCTTTATGCGCAATTGACAAAGTAGTATTTAAAGAGAAAAAATGTACTATGGGAGATCTGGTAGATGCTATAGATAGTGACTTTGAGAATTATCAAAACCTACGTACCCTTCTCTCAAACTCTCCTAAATTCGGAACCAATGATCAGATAGCAGATGAGATGGGTCGAAAGGTAATTGACAGATATGTAGACATTATATACCAAATAGATCAGAAATATGATGGAATGAAATTTATGCCTGGGGTTGGCACTTTTTCTTGGTACATAGCAATTGGAGAAGGTACGGGAGCGAGCGCTGACGGCAGACTTTCAGGCAAACCAGTAGCAAGCAATTTTTCTCCTTCCTCTGGTGCTCTGACAAAAGGAATCACGGCAGCTATTAATTCTTTTTGCCATATGGGTCTTGATGGATTACCATTGGGCTCTCCACTTGATTTGGGAATGGCAGAACGCTATGTAGCAGGGGAAGAAGGAATAAACCGCCTGATGGGTCTATTAAAAACCTTTGTAGAATTGGGGGGGAACATGCTCACCATAAGTGTTGCAGACACAGAAACACTGCAACGAGCACAAAAAAAGCCAGAAGACTATAAAGATCTTAGGGTGCGTATGGGCGGTTGGTCGGCGTACTTTACTATGCTTTCAAAAGAACAGCAGGACCACCATATCAAAAAGAGCGAGGGTGGTATCTTTTAGTCAATTATGAACAATTAAAAACAATAATTAGGAGGATAAAAGAATGAGTGAAATAAAAATATTAAAATATTATGCAGGCGGACAATGGATAGAATCTAAGAGTAATAAATATATGGACGTATATGATCCCAGTACAGGTAATATAATTGCTAAAACACCATGTTGCAACGAAGAAGAAGTTAATTATGCAATAGCAGCTGCGGCTAAAGCATATCCTGCTTGGTCAGCAACTCCACCGATGAAACGTGCAGCCATATTTTACAAATTGAACCAGCTTATTGAAGAAAACCTCGATAAGCTCACAGAATCTGTAGCTGTAGAAAATGGGAAAGTATGGGAAGAAGCAAAGGGCGATGTACTAAAGGCTAAGGAAGCTACTGAACTTGCATGTGGCATACCAAACCTGCTCATGGGCGAATCTCTGAGAGATGCATCAAAAGGTTTCGATACAGTGCTGTACAAGGAATCAATTGGAGTCTTTGCTGGAATAGCGCCATTTAACTTTCCGGCCATGATACCCATGGGGTGGATGGCACCAATATGCATTGCCAGTGGAAATACCATTGTAATCAAAGCGGCCAGTTTTACGCCAATGACCTCTATGCTATTTGCGGATCTTTACAAGCAGGCGGGACTACCAGATGGAGTGCTTAATATTGTAACTTGTAGTAGGAATGAGGCAGAACTATTATTAACACATCCCGAAATCAAAGGAGTATCTTTTGTAGGTTCTACTGCAGTAGGTTTAAATGTATACACAAAGGCAGCAGCAAACGGCAAGCGTGTACAGGCGTTGTGCGAGGCAAAGAACCATGCACTAGTATTGGAGGATGCACCTATAGAGAGAACCGCCCGTGGAATTATAAACGCTTCATTCGGTTGTGCTGGAGCGCGCTGTATGGCACTACCCGTGGTGGTTGTCCAAGAGAGCATTGCAGACAAGTTGGTAGAGTGTCTTGTAAGATTAGCGAAGGAGATAAAAGTTGGACCGGCATATGACAAAACCTCTGGACTGGGGCCTGTAATAAACGAAGGCCATAAGAAATTTGTCACCGAATGGATTGACAAAGGAGTTGTCGAAGGAGCAAAGCTCATGCTTGACGGACGTAATTGCACCGTACCCGGATATGAAAATGGTTTCTACATCGGACCCACAATATTCGATCAAGTAACACCTGAAATGTCTATTGGAGACTTAGAAGTATTTGGACCGGTATTGTGCATTAAAAGAGTTAAGGACTTTGAAGAAGGAATTAACCTTATGAATAAAAATAAGTTTGCAAACGGTTCAGTAATATTCACACAGAATGGATATTACAGCCGTGAATTTTCTACAAGAACCGACGGAGGTATGGTAGGTATAAACGTTGGTATTCCAGTTCCCATAGGGCTATTCCCATTTTCTGGCCACAAGAATTCTTTCTTTGGAGATTTGCATGTGTTAGGGAAAGATGGAATCAGGTTTTTTACTGAGACGAAGTGTGTGACGACTAGATGGTTTGACCAAGATGAAATTAAGTCAGAGAAGGTCAGCACATGGGATGGTATGATATAATAAAAATGGAACCATTAATTTACAATTATCATCATAAAAAATAAAGGTTGGAGGTAGTCGGATGAAGAAAATAATGAACCATGCAGATGATTTTGTTGAGGATAGCTTGAAGGGTATATTGCTTGCATATCCTGAACTTTTGGTATCCGATCCCGAGGATATTAAGGCGGTATACCGGGCAGAATCACCTATCTGTGGTAAGGTTGCAATCGTGACAGGCGGTGGTTTTGGACATATTCCCGTATTTCTAGGATACGTGGGAAAAGGACTGTGTGATGGGGTCGCAGTGGGAAATGTTTTTACTTCACCAGCATGCGAAACAATCCTCAATGTAACAAGGAAAGTGAACAGCAATAAAGGAGTATTGTATCTCTTTGGTAATTATATGGGTGACTGTATGAACTTTGAAATGGCCACTGAGATAGCAGAGCTGGAAGGAATAAAAACTGAAACAGTTAAGGTTTCCGATGACGTTGCATCCGCACCGAGGGAAAGATGGAAGGAACGTCGGGGTATAGCAGGTATATTCTTTGCATACAAGATTGCAGGTGCTTGTGCAGAACAGTTGGAACCACTGGAGAAAGTTAAAATGATTGCTGAAAAAGTATTAGAGAACACAGCCACTTTTGGTGTTGCGCTATCATCTTGTTGGCTACCTGGTGCAGAAAAACAGATATTTGAAATAGGTGAAGAGGATATGGAAATCGGAATGGGTATTCATGGCGAACCAGGTGTTAAACGTGGACATATTACATCAAGTCGCGAGATAACTGAAGTTCTGGTTCCGGCGATAATCAAAGACCTTTCCATTAAGACGGGTGAAAAGGTTGCTGTTCTTGTAAATGGACTTGGAGCTACATCTCATGAGGAACTTTTCATTTTGTATAAAGATGTAAATGAATTCTTAGTAAAACAGGGTATTGAGCCTGTGCGCGTATTTGTAGGAGAATATGCTACGTCACTTGAAATGGTTGGTGCCTCAATATCAATACTAAAACTTGATGACGAACTTTTGGAACTGCTGGATGCTCCTGCATATACACCCTTTGTAAATACTGGAGTAATAAGAGGTGCATAAAAATGGCTTATACAATACGGGATGTCAAGAATATTATCAAACTATCTGCAGAGGCAGCAGTATCGTCAAAGGAATTATTAACGGAACTTGACAGCCGATCGGGTGATGGTGATTTGGGTATAACTATGGAGAAGGCTGCTCATGCCCTAAATAATGAGATTATAAGATATGAGGGGCAAGACATAGGTGAATTCCTTATTAAAAGTGCAATGTCAGTAAATAAGGTGGCACCTTCTACAATGGGTACTTTGTTAAGCTGTGCGATTATGTCGCTTGGTAAGGAATTCAAGGGGAAGAGTGAAATTACCTGCGAACATATAGCTGGTATACCCTCTATTATGGTACATGCCATAATGCAAAGAGGTAAAGCCCACCGTGGGGATAAAACATTATTGGATGCTCTTATTCCACTGGCTGATGCGTTTGAAGCATCATATAATAAAGGCATGGGTCTTCAGCTAGCAATTAAGGCCGCCGCTTCCGCTGCAAAGTTTGGTGCAAATAGGACAAAAGGTATGATTGCAAAGGTGGGAAGGGCAAAGTGGATAGGAGAACGTTGCCGGGATTATCCTGACGGAGGTGCTGTGTTGTGTTCAATAATAATTGAGGCACTGATAGAAAAAGATTTTAGTGAAATTTAAAAGTAAAGTTCTCCTATGAGTAAACAGAGTTATTAACTATATAAATATTAGAAGTAAATTTACATAATTCATAGGTTTAGTTGTATTGTTTTATTTCTGATTAGCTTGTGGAATTCAATTTGGTTTTCTGGTTAGATAAGTGGTAGTTTTGGTCCTCTTTTTTCTGTTAAATTAATTAATGAGAAAGAGTCAGGTAGTTTAACTAATAGGTTATCTGAGAGGGTATAAAGCGTTTTTAAAATTCGGTTGGTTAAATATTTTAAGTATACTGGAGGTTTTATATGAGTTTAGTTTTGTTTTCATCAGTAAAGTTTGATAAATATGAGGGCAGTGTTACTTTGCCAGCCAAATTTGAAAGACTAATTGATAATATGGACCTGGAAAGTGTAGTAAAGGGGAAATGGACTGCAATTAAAATGCATCTCGGAAGAGGGATTGGTTACTCAACTATTCATCCTCTTTTTATAAAAATATTGGTGGATAAGTTAAAAGGGTATGGTGCAAAGGTTTATATTACGGATCAAGAAACCTCTGGTGCCAGAAATAGAGGATATACAGAGGAGTTTCTTGGTACGTCAATAATTCCTGTTTGTGGTACAATGGGGAAATATTTTTATGAGAAAAGTGTGGATTTCAAGACATTTAAAAATGTCGATGTGGGTGGGAATATTTTTGATGCAGAGGTTATGATTGATTTATCCCATGTCAAGGGCCATGGGGCTTGTGGCTATGGTGGAGCCTGTAAAAATATTGCGATGGGCTGCGTCACAGATAGAACAAGACGGCAAATTCATGGATTAGAAGGTGGAATAGCATGGAATGCTGAGTTGTGTACTCACTGTGAATTATGTATTAATAGCTGCAATCACAATGCAAATAAGTTTGATGAAAATAGTGAGTACAAAGTAAACTTTCATCACTGTACCTATTGCCATCACTGTGTAAAGATTTGTCCAACTGGTGCTATTACCAAAACCTCGGATGAGTATGAGGATTTCCAGACTGGAATGGCAGTTAGTACCGAGGCTGTACTCCAAACCTTTGAACCGGGAAATGTGTACTATATAAACTTCCTTACAAACATAACTGCATTGTGCGATTGCTGGGGACTCACAACTCCATCGCTTGTTCCGGATATTGGAATAATGGCTTCGAGCGATATCGTTTCAATTGAAAGAGCTTGTATTGACGCCATTAAAGTTGAAAACTTGCTTCTAGATGGAGTGCTTCAAGGCCAAGAACTAGGAAAAGAAGGTCATCTGTTTCAGAGAATACATGGTAAGGACCCATATATTCAGCTTAAAGAATTAGAAAAGAGAAATCTGGGAACGCAGGATTATAATATTGAAGAAATATTATGAGTGCAGATAGTAATTGCTCTAGCAATTACAAAATTTATTTTGCAGGTTGATTATTTAGTGAGGCAATGGGGGGGGTGTATCGTATTTTGATTCACCATTAACTTTCAGCCAGTTTCCAATACTTAAAAGAACGTCTTTTTCTTCCTGAGTAATAGTAACGTCTGATTTTGGTCCGATATTAAGGAGCATACAACCATTTTTACTGACGATGTCAATCAAGTTGAATACAATATCAATGGGATTCTTGAA
This sequence comes from Ruminiclostridium sp., assembly GCA_036507975.1. GTDB lineage: Bacteria > Bacillota > Clostridia > Acetivibrionales > DSM-1351 > Ruminiclostridium. The sequence goes on along the minus strand of DATCID010000098.1, from coordinate 27,199 downwards.
GTCATTGTTCTCAGTATAGCCCCATGAATTTTTTGCTATGTCGGTATCAGTTCGCCATAGTTTTGGACGGATATCTCCTATCTGTCCGCTTTAAACATCAAAAATAGTAGTACAAACACATAGGCATTGCATGGTCTTCAGATATAAAAAAAAGCTAAAGATTGTAAACGAACTAATAAATATATTAGACAAGGGGATTAGACAAATGGGTAATTATGACGAGCTACTTAAAGAATTAGTAAATGAGGAAAATGAACTTCAATTCACAGAATTTACAAACGAAACTGCTTTGAAAATAGGTTTAAACCTTATTGAAAAGGCAAAAGATAATAACAAAAGAATAACTATTAATATAACTCGTAATGGACATCAACTTTTTCATTATTCCTTTGGTGGAACAACCCCTGAAAATGATCAGTGGATAATCAGAAAGAACAGGGTAGTCAATAGGTTCAGCAAAAGCTCGCTACATGTAGGTACTTTGCTGCTCAATGCAAACACGACTATTGAAGAAAGACACCATATAAAATCTTCAGAGTATGCTGCTATTGGGGGCGCCTTCCCAATTATTATAAAAAATACAGGAGTAATAGGAACAATAACGGTTTCAGGTTTGCCTAAAAATGAAGACCATGATATGGTTGTTGCTGCTATAAAAGAGCAACTTAGATTGTAAGTATTGATAAATGTTCATTAATAAATAGAAAGTCATATAGAGTTACTGAAACATAGTAATATAGCCTCCTCAGCAATTTAGCTTTTAACCTTGAAAGCTCAGATATTGTAAAGTTTTAGACGACTTTAAAAAGGCGTATCAAATCTGGAGATTTTTAGCTTTCAAACAAACCCCGTTTTGTTAGAATATTAACAGAAACAAGGTTTAATTCATACTTATACAAAATAACTACTTTAAGGTATTATTGTATATAATACCGATTGACAACACGTTTATATTTGTAGTACTATTTATCTAACTATATAGGAATAGTAGGAATAGATTTTAACTAATTTATAGCCACAATTGTGTTTCTAGAGGTTAGTAATTTTTATACATTTTGTGGTCTCCCTTGGAGGCTCATCGAGGTTGTTAAATTGAATTAGTCACCGTGTGATATTTTGCTTCGCAAACGGGCATGGTTAAATAATCTCCTTTATTAGCCTTATAGTTGGCTAGAAGGTAGTAATTTCACTAAATTTTGTAGTCGCTATGCGGCTCATGGAGGTTAATAATATGAATGTTTATGAAAAGTTAGAAAACTTGAAAAATAATATAAAGTCATTACAGAGTGTGGCTGTTGCATTTTCTGGAGGAGTAGACTCGTCCTTTCTTTTAAAGGTAGCAGCTGATGTACTGGGCAAAGATGTTGTTGCTATAACAGCACATTCCTCCACATATCCCGAAAGAGAGCTACGTGAGGCTATTGAATTTGCAAAAAACTACTCTATAAAGCAAAGAGTAATTGTATCTGAAGAGTTAGAGGTAGAGGGGTTTTCAGATAATCCAGTCAACAGATGTTACCTATGCAAGAATGAACTATATGAAAAAATTCAGGCTATTTCAGATGAGGAAGGAATGAAGTATATTCTGGAAGGCTCGAATTATGATGACCTTAGCGACTTTAGGCCAGGCCTTCAGGCAGTGAGTGAGCATGGAGTATTGAGCCCGCTACGAGAGGCATTGCTAACAAAAGACGAGATCAGATTGTTGTCAAAGGAAATGGGACTTAAAACATGGAATAAGCAATCTTTTGCATGTCTGTCATCAAGATTTCCTTATGGAGAGAAAATTACAAATGAGAGACTTAGAATGATTGACAAAGCGGAGCAGCTTTTACTTGATTTGGGATTTATCCAAGTAAGAGTTAGATTCCATAAAGATATCGCCAGAATTGAAGTCAGCAAAGATCAGTTTGCTAAAATAATGGAAGATGATATAAGAGAAAAAATATATAAAGAATTTAAAAATATAGGGTTTATGTATACTGCATTGGACTTGAAAGGATATAGAACAGGAAGCTTAAACGAAGGACTGAAAATATGAAAAATGATAAAATTGATGAAGATTTTAAAAACATAGAAATTGAAACTAAGTTGGTACATGGCTGGAAAGGCTATGACCCAACTACGGGGGCCGTGAGTTTCCCGATTTATCAGAGCGCAACTTTTAGGCATCCTGGTCTGAACCAAACAACGGGGTATGATTATTCTCGACTTCAAAATCCTACTCGTGAGGAGCTTGAAAATACAATTGCAATTCTTGAAAATGGCAAATATGGTTTTGCCTTTTCTACTGGAATGGCGGCTATATCTGCGGTCATTAAGCTATTCTCACCAGGGCGCCACATTATTGTTTCGGATGACCTTTATGGCGGAACTTATAGAATATTTGAAGAGGTATATAAAAACTATGGCCTTGAATTTTCGTATGTAGATACTAGTAAAGTTGAAAATATAGAAAAGGCATATAGACCAAATACAGCAGCAGTATTCATTGAAACACCTTCAAATCCTACTATGAAGGTTTCTGATATTAAATTGATTGCTGCACTAACACAATCAAATAATTCTTTATTTATTGTGGACAACACTTTTTTAACACCATATTTTCAGAGACCATTAGAGCTGGGTGCAGACATTATAGTCCATAGTGGAACAAAATATCTTGGTGGTCATAATGACACCTTAGCTGGATTTGCTGTATTAAAGGACGACGACAATGCAGAAAAACTTAAACTAATTCAAAAATCAGAGGGAGCAGTGCTAGCCCCATTTGATAGTTGGCTTTTGCTGCGAGGAATAAAAACCCTGAGCGTCAGACTTGAAAGGCAACAGCAAAATGCTATGGAAATTGTGCAGTGGCTCAAGGGACATAAACATATAAAAAAGGTATACTATGTTGGCTTGCCAGAGCATGAAGGCTATGAAACATCACTGAAGCAGTCCTCTGGGTTTGGAGCAATGATATCCTTTGAGGTAGATTCGGTTTGCTTAGTGGAAAAAATACTGCAGAAAATAAAGGTCATCATGTTCGCTGAGAGCTTGGGAGGAGTTGAAAGCCTAATTACCTACCCTATGCTGCAGACGCACGCTGCTGTGCCGGAGGAAATCAGAAACAGAATAGGAGTTAATGACAGACTACTAAGGCTTTCTGTAGGAATTGAAAATATTAATGATATTATAAACGATCTGGAACAAGCGTTGAAGGATGATTAACAGGTATATAAAAGAAGAAGACAATGACAATTTAGCCACTGTCTTTTTTTTGCTCGTTGATATAGCGAAGCAGCAACTAAATATAAAACATAAAATGGTCGCCGGCCTTTATTCTTTCTGCCTCCGATACTAGGTCAGTTAGAGTAACTTCCTTTAGAACATTAGAAATAGTATTGTCTAGGTTGTCCCAGATCAAGCTATTTAATGAGTTCTCAATTTGTATTGATTCATCTGAAACAGAACGTTCGGTTTTCTCAAACAAACTAGTCTCTACAGCCTGCAAGATATCATAAGCAGTTATCTTACTAGGAGACTTTGAAAGCTGATATCCGCCTTGAGAGCCCTTAATAGAAGTAACTAACTTTGATCTTTTTAATAGAGAAAAAACCTGTTCAAGATATATTTTTGAAATACCTAGCTTATCTGCAATACTTACGACAGTGACAAATTCACCACCGCTTCCCAACTGTGCAACGCTAATCATTGAAGCAAGGCCATATCTACCCTTGGATGAGATTCGCATATTCGTCTCCAATTCATACTAATTATATATGTTTAATTAGAACATATAATAGTTTTTGTGTCAACCTATTTCATTATTTATGAGCTTGAAGGTGAGAGTTCTCCATATCTTTTCATGAGCATGTTATATAATGATTGTTTGGAAAAAGCAATGGTAGAACCGGAAAAATACAAGGATTTATTTGTAAGGGTTGGAGGGTTTAGTGCAAGGTTTGTTGATTTGCCAAAGGATGTTCAAAGAGAGGTATTTAGTAGAAATACCTATTGAGTGGATGAACCAATTCAACAATTCAATGAAAAGGCTTAGTTTAATATGCATGGTGAACGACATAGAATTATGGTAAAATTATAAAATGATTTAATTATTTTTGGTTTTACTCAAGAAATTTATGGAGGTCACTATGATGAAATTTGCAACAATAGGAACTAATTCTATAACAGATAGCTTTATTCAAGCAGCACAACTTTGTGAGGAGTTTAAACTCAGTGCAGTATATTCACGTTCAAAATCACGTGCTTCAGAGTATGCTGCAAAATATGAAGTACAAAAGAGCTATGATAGTTTGGAGGGTTTAGCCTGCGATAAAGATATTGATGCCGTATATATTGCCAGCCCAACAAGTTTTCATGCAGTTCAGGCAATTCAAATGTTAAAAGCCGGAAAGCATGTCTTGTGTGAAAAACCGATAGCATCAAATGAAAAAGAACTTCAGGAGATTTTAGAAGCGGCAGCAAAAGCACACAGAGTAGTATTAGAAGCAATGAGACCTGCATTTATGCCGGGGTTTAAGGCAATACAAGATAATCTATGCAAATTGGGGAAAATACGAAGAGTAACATTTACTTACTGCCAATACTCTTCAAGATATGATAAATTTAAAGCTGGTATTGTAGAAAATGCTTTCAATCCTGCGTTTTCTAATGGAGCACTCATGGATATCGGAGTCTATTGTGTACATGTATTAGTTAAGCTCTTTGGTTTGCCTCAGAATATTAATGCTGATGGAATTATTCTCTCCAATGGAATAGACGGAGCAGGAACGATTACTGCAAATTACCGAGATTTTCAAGCTGAATTACTATATTCAAAAATCACAAACTCATATAATTTTAGCGAGATACAGGGGGAAGATGCCTGTATGGTAATTGATAAGATTAATGGACCTCGAAATATAAAAATAATATATCGTACAGGGGAAGAGCAAGATCTTCAAATCGAACCGCAAGATCATGACATGCGTTATGAACTTCAAGAGTTCATACGTCTTGTTAAGTCAGGTAAGGATATGGATATTTATAATAAGAATTCTATAATTACAATTCAGATTATGGATCAAGCGCGCAAATTAATGGGAATTAGATTTACTGCAGATAACCAGTAATTATTAAAGAGGCTGTGCTGTAACAACCTGTTTTTATAAAGTAGAAGAGATATTTGAGAGCAAAATAAAAAAGGTGCGCAAGCACCTTTTTTATTTAACACGAACATTCTTATCAAGAGATTAGATTTTTATTTGATTGACTTCTTTGCATATGTTGTATCTACTACTTTTGCATATGGTGCCTTTTGTTTTAATTGGCCAGCTTTATCCATTACAGTCTGGAGTAATTCAAAGGAACTTTCGGTCAACACAGGGTCTTTGCACCAGGCATCAATGTCTTGATACCTTTTTGCAACTGTCTCTAACAGTGCTAGATCAGTATCAGGGAAAGAAGACTTTACAGCCGCTGCAATCTCTTTTGGAGTATGTGTATTTACCCATACCTGCCCTTTATATAGAGCATCAGTGAACTTTTGAATAACATCTTTGTTTTTATCTATGTAGCTCTTCTTAGAAAAATATGCGGTGTATGGAATTTCACCACTTTCCTGACCTACAGAAGCTAATATGTAGCCTTTTCCTTCTTTTTCAAGCATCGAGGCTGTTGGTTCAAAGAGAGTAACATATTGACTTTTGCCACCTGTAAATGCACCAGCCATCAGAGCAAATTGTATACTAGTATCAACATTAACATCTTTTCCAGGAGTCAAACCATTTTTACCTAATACATATTCAAGCGTCATTTCAGGTACTCCGCCTACTCTACCCCCAATAATATCTTTGCCTTTTAAGTTACTCCATTTAAAATTGGTATCAGGATTCTTTCCCACAAGGAAAGACCCATCTCTTTTGGTGAGCTGTGCGAAAACCACTGAATAATCTTCCTTGCCTTCATTGTATACGTAAACACTTGCTTCTGGCCCTGCAAAGCCAATGTCACATTGTCCTGATAATACAGCAGTCATAACCTTGTCAGCGCCTGCACCATTCTGAAGCTCAACATCTAGCCCCACATCCTTAAAAAATCCTTGGTTAATTGCAACATACTGAGGTGCATAGAAGACGGAATGTGTTACCTCGCTTAATCTTACTTTTATTAACTTATCATTTGTTCCACATGCACCAAACAAGAAGGTGGCGCACATTATTACTGCTAGTAATAGACATAATTTTTTCATAAAAACCTCCATGAGCAATAATGAAATTCTTTAATTCAGAGTGAGTCTTTACTCACTCTGAATTTTAGAACTCTTTATCCTAGTAAGGATAAAATCTATGTAAATGAACAGCTGAATAAGTGTTCATTATTTTTATAGATTGTACTGGGATAACTTTTCTGAACTAAGTCTTCTTTATCTCAGCGGCGTTACTAATTCTCCACTTCTTTAAGTGGGAGAATAAGTGCCGCCAAGCTTCGAAATAAGTGCGACTAGAGTTCAGAAAACTTCATCTGAACTAAGTCTTCTTTATAAGAAGTTTTTCCAGCAGGACAACAGCTTTATACATTAGTGCAGCAGCGATACACAAAATTACTACACTGGCCATTACTAGATCAAGCTGGAAAACTTGCCCACCATACACGATTAAATATCCGAGTCCAGATTTGGATACAAGAAATTCTCCCACAATAACTCCGACCCAGGATAAGCCTACATTTATTTTAAGTGAGCTCATTATAACTGGAAGATTGGCTGGGAAAACGACTTTTGTAAATATTTGAAGCCTATTTGCTCCGAAGGTTTTTACTAGCTTGATTTGCTCCTCATCGGTCGCTACAAATCCATTTAACACCTCTAAAATTGTAACAATCAGAGATATTGCCAATGCAATTACGATTATTGAATTAGTCCCGGCACCAAACCAAACAATAATTATTGGTCCCAACGCTATTTTGGGCAAGCTATTTAAAACAACCAAATAGGGTTCTAAAACCTTTGAGAGAAATTCTGACCACCACAGTATTACTGCAATTATCGTTCCTAGGATAGTTCCGAGTACAAAGCTTACAATGGTTTCCCAGCAAGTAATTGCAATGTGCCCAAATAGCTGACCCTCATTGTATAAATTGAGTAAAGTATGAACTATTCTAGAAGGCTGGCTGGTAATAAAAGGGTCAATTATTTTCAGCCTCGCACATATTTCCCATTGTGCAAAGAATACAATGAGTATTAGAATCTGCGTTAAAATAATAGATGCTTTCTTAATTTTCCTAGATTTCAAATAGTCAAATCTCTCGCTTGAGATATTTATTTCTCTTGGCTTAGACATGGACATCGAGCTCCTTCCAAATAGTATTGAAATAATGCCTGAACTCAGGAGCTTCACGGCTGCTATATGGGGTTCTAATATCACAGGTTAGTTCGATAGTATGTATGCTCTTTATGTAGGCAGGCCTATTTGAGAGAACTACAACTCTATCTGCCATGCTGATGCTTTCTCCTATATCATGTGTAACAAGAATCGCAGTCTTGTTTTCTTTCTTTATAATTGAGTAAATGTCTTCAGCTACAGCGAGTCTTGTTTGATAATCAAGAGCAGAAAAGGCTTCATCTAGAAGGAGTATACCAGGCTTTAAAACAAGTGTCCTTATCAAGGCGGCTCGCTGGCGCATCCCACCTGATAGTTGAGAAGGGTATTTGTCTTTAAACTCATACAGTCCGTAAGTTTCTAATAGATGATGTACATACTCTCTGTTTTCACTGTTTGAGGTCTTTCTGATTTCTAACCCTAACATAATGTTTTGAAGAATAGTCCTCCATTCAAAAAGATAATCCTTTTGCAGCATATATCCCACATCCATGCTGGTGTCAGTAATATAATTCCCATTTATTATAATGCTGCCGTGAGAGGGCTTGAGCAAACCTGCAATAATAGACAAGAGGGTTGATTTACCGCACCCGCTTGGTCCTACAATACATATAAACTCACCTTTTGATATGCCTAAATTTATATCCATTATGGCAGTAACTTCGCCATTTGGAGATTGATAGTTCATGCCTATGTTTTTAACTTCAACTATGTATGCCAGCTAAAACACCTCCAGCCATTTTAAAGAAGGCTAAAATATTCTTAATATAGTATATAGATGTAATAGGGAATTGGTTAAAAATTATTTAAACAGTGGTTGGCATCGAATAAAAAAGTAGCGCATTTGGATTTGGATCCAAAATGCGCTACTTCAGAACATCGAGATAAACTTATAGAGCAAAGCAATTCAACCTAAAGCTAGATATTAGCTGCTATTACACTTAGCGTAGCATTTATTATTGTTGCGCCAGGCGTAATATCAATTATAGAATTGGTGGAAAGCTGAACAGAATAAGTGTAATTGCCAGGTGATACACCGATATCAGGTAATTGGAAACTAAATGCTTCAGATTCTAATACGTCAACTAATGTTGAGAAGGTATAAGTGGATCCGATTTTTACGGCTGCTCCATCATTTAAAGATCTAAGTATTTCAAAATTGAAGGTGACTGATATCCCTAATGGTAGATTAATGATACTGCTAAAGTGTAGTAAATTAATTGTTTTTTTCATGTTGCTCGTGTCTATTGTTGTAGAAACTACGTTTAGTGGGTCTGCAAATAGAGTAGTAATGATTGGTAGTGGGCCGACACCACCAGTAGATGCATTCATTGCTATTTGCTGAGGTACTACTATTGCTATAGGACATTTATCATGTTCAGAAGACATATAGGTTACTCCTTTTATTAAATATATTCAAAGGGTTGATAGTTAACTCTCTGTAATATATAATATTAGGTTTTCACGAAAAGGTTACATAATGTTGAAATTATTTACATTATGTAATAATTTAAATAAGACTTATCATATAATTAGGATACATGATTTGATTGCCATATAAAAAGATGTGTATTTTAGAGTGATAGCTTAATCGTACCACATACTAGGATGCTATTATTTCCTTCTCTTCTATAGCCTTATTTCTATAATATAGACATATATCAATTGAAACCATAACAAGATTAATTATATATAAAACCATAACGATGTCTCTGCTATACAATATTTTATGTGTTAAGCCACATAAATACCCAAATATAACGATATAAAGAAATGCCAAGCTTTTACCAGCGTTTTTTCTTGATGTGTATGACTTATAAATCTGAGCTGGCCAAGCAGCGCCGAAGCTCAAAAGCATTAGTGCTTCAAATATGCTCATAGCTTTTATCTCCTTAGTGTATAATAATTAAATTGACTTTAATTATTATACACCTTTAGAGCTAAAAACTGTATCTATGGGAAAAACTTTTTAAAGAAAGTTTGAGAAGATATTCCATGAGGACGATTGTTACGTTTAAGGCCAAATAGCACATCTGACTTATTTTTATTAATAATATTAACACCTTCAGCACAGGATAAGGTTGCTTTAAACCCCAACAATTTCATTATATTTTTGGATTCTTTGTTCATATAGCCAAAAGGATAAACAAAGGTGTTTGGTGTTATGCCTGTGACCTCATTTATTTTATCTTGAAGTTTAGCTACATCAGATGAAAGCATATTCTGATAGCTTTCTAATGACTCACCTTTTTGCTGTTTAATTCCGTATCTTTTATTATTTATGGTGTGGAGGTTATAAGTATGGTTTTGTATTTCAAAATAACCTGAATCACTCATGACTTTTATTTGATCCCATGATACAAATGCATAATTGGGATCGTTAGTAGGAAATGGAGATTTTGAAAATGACTCGGTATATGTGCCAACAACTGAAATTACGGCTTTCATTCCATACTTCTGTAGGATTGGTTTACCATAAATATAGTTGTTTAGATTTCCATCGTCAAAAGTAATAATGACGGGCTTTGGGGGAAGGTCTGCATTATTATAAACGTAATCGATGAGTTCTGTCATTGTAATTGCGCTATAGCCATTATCCTTCAAATATTTCAAATCATTTTCAAACTCGGTAGGTGTAATTACATACTTACCAATTTGGTTGGAGTTTTTTAAAAGACTATGGTACATTACTATAGGAACTGCAATACCACCTTCAACATTTTGGCCACTTTGGGTATCATTAAAAACGTTTGTTGAAATCGATAATATCAGGACAAATGAAAGGCTAAATGTAAAGAGTACCATTACTACCAGTGAGATATATTTTATTGCTTTCTTATTTAGTAAGACAACCATTGTAACACCTCATATCCGAAAAAAATAATAAAGCTGGCTAAAAATCATAGCCACTATTTGGCTCAAACATATCAAAAACTCTAAAGAAATTTCTAGTTTCTTCATCTTTGACAACAGCAGAACGGTTCTTCTGAAGAAAATTAACAATGTTATAGACGTCAATCCATATCTCGTTAACGCCTTCTTTTTGAGCTTCGTTAAAAATAATTTGCATCCCAAAATGGAGATGCGGGGTTGTAATGTTATTTACATTTTCACGAGTACTATATCCCGTCATGCCGAGATAACCAATGACATCGCCAGCTTTGACAATCTTACCTCCGTAAAGGTCAGAATTGAATGGCCTATCTTTTCGTAAATGAGCATAATAATAATATCTTTTTTGATCGAAGCTTCTGATACCTATTCTCCAGCCACCATACATATTCCAACCAGTGACTTCTACAATTCCTGATTCTATTGCAATTATGGGAGTTCCAATAGAACCCATTAAATCATTACCAAGATGCTTTCGGGCATATCCAAAGGAACGGCCAGTACCGAAATCATCATAATGGCTGAAGTTATAGCCTCTTGCAATTGGAGAGAATGCTTTTAAACCATATTTCTTCTCCCATATCTTATTTTCTGCATTACTAGGGTCTTTAACTTGAATGTCATACTCACCCACAAAACCTCCAAGTATAGCGTCATAAGCTTCATAATAATATTTGTAATACTTCATTTTACTTGTCAACTGCTCAATAGTTTCGCCTTGGTTCAGCTTTGCAGCCAAGGCATCCAAGTCCGCTGACTTATATTTTTTGAAGTTCCCACCACTTTTTGTTGCAATATATGCCAAGAGTTCTACCCAGTGCAACTGAACAGGTTTAACGTGGGATTTCACATCTAAGCTCAGTGCTTTTTCCATTGCAGAATAGGACGCATTAAATTCAACCCATTTTATATAACTCTTATCAGTTGGCGAAGCAGTTGTTACTGTGATGGCTTGGCGGGAGTCATATTTTAAAATGGCAATTGTTGATGCAGCAAGCAGGGATACAATTAGAACGAAAACAATTGCAGGCTTAAATATGTTTTTATTTATTTTTTTAAATTTGAACAAAAAGTTACACCTCTCTAATGTGATAAAACTTTAGATACTACTTAAAATCTATGCAATAGAACCTAAACATATCCTTAGAAATCGCAAAATGAAGTTATTAAATATGCACAGACTAAATTGGTAACTCACTACTACAAATTTTATCAAATTAATGATTTACTTAATTAAAGTTATGAAGTAGAATAGTACCTGTGTATTAAGAAATATGAAAGCTTTTGCCTTATATATAGAGAGAGAAGGGCAATAGCAAAATATTTTATTTTGTGAAGGGGTGGATATATTATGAAAAAAAGGATACTAATTAAGATTTTAGCAGGTGTAATGGCTGCTGCTTTTGCATTTGCAGGCTGTGGAAGCTCAACTACCGCAGACAAGTCATGGGATAAGATAAAGGACAAAGGCGAGTTTGTATTAGGCTTGGATGATCAGTTTCCTCCAATGGGTTTTAGAGATGATAACAATGAAATCGTAGGATATGATATTGACCTTGCAAAAGAAGTAGCTTCACGTTTGGGTGTCAAACTAAAGCTTCAGCCAATAAACTGGGATACCAAAGAACAGGAACTTAATACTGGCAATATCGACTGCATATGGAATGGATTTTCTATAGACGATGAAAGAAAGAAGAATGTACTTTTCTCAGACCCATATATGAACAATCAACAAGTACTTGTTGTTATGGCTGATTCAAGCTATAATTCACAAGCTGATTTGGCTGGAAAAACTGTAGCATTGCAGGCAGAATCCACCGCAGGGAAAGCATTGGATAGCAAGGCTGATTTTAAGGCATCACTTAAAGAAGTGGTGGAGTTAAAAGACAATAATTTGTGCCTGATGGATTTGAAAACAGGTGGGGTTGAAGCTGTAGCAATGGATGAAATAGTAGCGAGATACTATGTTCAGGTTAAGGGTGATAAGTATAGGATTTTAGATGATGGTCTTTCAGCAGAAGAGTATGGAGTAGGCTTCAGAAAAGCTGACGTACAGCTTACAGCAAAAGTCAATGATACCCTTAAAGCGATGGCTAAAGATGGCAAAATTGCCGAGATATCAAATAAATGGTTTGGCAAGGATATTTCAACAATAGTTAAGTAGTTTGAAGTATATTATTTAAATTTGTACATAAACAAGGTTCTTGGATAAGGCTGATATCTAAAAGAGATATTGGCCTTATCTTAGAATTTAACTATATGTATGAAGCTTTATAGGGTGTAATACAGCGAAATTTTATTATATTTCTGTTTGCAAAAAGCTCTTAAATAATGCATTATAGTACTTAGAAGATTGTTTTGTAGTATAAATTTGGCAAGCGATTGACTGAAAGCATATAGCATTAACAAATGAAATTTGTTTTAAGTGAAAGGGGATTTATAGGTGAGGCTGATTGATTTATTAAGTAGGGGTATGATTGTTACAATACAACTTTTTGTGCTGACTTTAATCTTAGCAATACCATTAGGTCTTATAATTTCTTTTGGAAGGAGATCCAAAAGTCGAATTATTAATGGAATTGCAGGTATATATATTTCAATCATGAGAGGTACGCCATTAATGCTTCAATTGGTTGTGGTATATTTCGGTCCCTACTACATTTTTGGAGGAAAGATAGATAGATTTGCAGCTGCTGTAATAGCCTTTGCTTTAAATTATGCTGCTTATTTCGCAGAGATATACAGAGGTGGTATAGAGTCTATACCAAAAGGTCAGTATGAGGCGGGAGAGGTTTTGGGTTTCACCAAAATACAAGTATTCTTCAAAATTGTATTGCCACAGGTTGTAAAAAGAATATTGCCAGCAATAAGTAATGAGGTAATAACTTTGGTTAAAGATACAGCGTTAGTAACAACAATTGGAGTAGCAGAAATGTTTAGAGCTGCCCAAAGTGAAGCTAGTAGGGTGGCATCTATTGAACCTCTTTTTGTAGCGGGTGTTTTCTATTATATTATGAATTTGATTGTGGCTCAGCTTTTCGCATTGGCAGAGAAAAAGCTGAATTATTATAGATAGTGTATTCAATTGGACAATTACCTTGTCACTTTAATTAGATCTGGTAAGTAATGGAGGCTGGTAATATGAAAATGATAAAAGCGACCAATATATGCAAGAGCTTTGATGGGGAGGAAGTGTTATCGGGCATTTCCTTTGAGGTGAATAAAGGTGAGGTGGTTGCCATAATTGGCCCATCAGGCTCAGGTAAGAGTACACTTCTGAGATGCATAAATTTGCTCGAAAAGATAGATTCAGGGGATATAATAGTTGAAGATGAAATAATGGTAGCAACAAATGGGGCAGGTAAAGCAATTTATGCCGAAAAGAAGGAATTAAGGAAAATACGTTTGAAGCTAGGGTTGGTTTTTCAAAATTTCAACTTGTTTCCCCATTTTAACGTTATGAAAAATATAACTGAAGCACCTAAAAATGTGACTAGAGTGAGCAAAGAGGAAGCAAGCAAAATTGCAGAGGAGCTTTTAGTTAAGATGGGCCTGGAGGATAAGGCAAATGCATTTCCTTGTCAGCTGTCAGGTGGACAATGTCAGAGAGTTGCAATTGCAAGGGCGCTGGCATTAAATCCGGACGTGCTTTTCTTTGATGAGCCCACATCTGCATTGGATCCGGAATTAACTATAGAGGTAATGAAGGTAATAAGAAAGCTTGCCGAGGAGCATATGACAATGGTGGTAGTAACCCATGAAATGGGCTTTGCAAGAGAAGTAGCTGATAGAGTTATATTTATGGATAATGGAGTTATAGTGGAGGAAGGGGCACCCGAAGATATTTTTACAAATCCTTCAAACGAGAGAACCAAACAATTCATAAAGGGCTTTAATGCATAATTGTATGAAAATGGGAGCTTTAATTATTAAAGGAATTATTTAGATTTCACTAAACATTACACAACAATAGAATAAATAGCTTTCCTGTGGAAATAATATGTTTAAAGTACTTAGGACAACTAAATATAAAATCTAGATTTTGAAGGGAAAAATTATTTAGCTGCTCCTTAATTTAGGAGGATATTTATGGGAAAATTAGCAGGTACAGAAACTTCTGAAAATCTTGCAAGAGCTTTTGCAGGTGAGTCGCAGGCAAGGAACAAGTATACATTTTATGCTGAGTATGCAAAACATGAGGGTCATAGCGCTATTGAACAGGAAATTAAAAAGATTGCTGATAATGAGTTGGCTCACGCAAAGGTATTCTATGATTTACTGGTAAATGGTATGGGTACAGGTGTTAGCAATGTTAATGTAAATGCAGGGTATTCATTTGAACTAGGTGACACCCTTGCAAATTTAAAAGCTGCTGCAATGGGAGAACATGAAGAGAATACAACGATTTATCCATCTTTTGCTGATGTAGCGAAAAAAGAAGGGTTTCCAGAAATAGAATCAGCCTTTAGAGAGATAGCTCTGATAGAAAAGATGCATGAACAAAAGTTTAATCAGATAAAAATGGAATTGGAGCAGCAGACTTTATATCAGAAAAAGCAGCCTGTTCAGTGGGTTTGTACAAACTGTGGGTACTTGCATCAAGGGACTGATGCACCAGGGATATGTCCAGTTTGCAACCATCCAAGAGGATGGTTTGAAGTGAAATCATAACAGCAAGATACTTTCTAGTATATACTAAACGGTACGTAATGTATGAAGTAGGATGGAATTAGAATAACTAATTCCATCCTACTTCGTTTTTCTATGACTTTATTCTTAGAAGATTATTCTACTGAAATGGTAAACTCCATAGAATAATTTTGTGCTTTTACCTTTTCACTTTCAGATAGGAAGGTACTCCAGCCCATGTCACTTCCAATGCCGCTGTGAGCTGCATCAATATGCAAATAACTTTCTTTTCTTCGTATAAGCTCATGGTCATGCTTCGCATTTTTGTAATCCTCAATGTTATTGTGGTGCACATCGAAATGGAAAGGTATGGGAGAGGAAACTTTTATTACTCCACCTTTGCCATTGGCTAAGGTCAACCAACGTGTATCCTCATGTCCGCCGTTCTCCGAAGGAGGTATAAAGGCAAAATGCTCATTTTCTACACTACTTTCAAAAGCACCCAGCTTTGCACAATGTTTTCTATCACTATAATTTTCCACTGGGCCAAGGCCGAAATACTCCAGTTTCTCAAAACCTTCAGGTATGATAAATTCTACCCCTACTCGAGGTAAGTCCTTTAATGAAGGGTCAATCTTAAAGGTTATATTAACCTTGATCTCCCCGTCTCCATTGATTGTGTAACTAGTTAAGACAAGTATTCCGTAAGTATTGCATGAAAACTTAATTTCTCTTACTATTTCAATCATAACTTTTGTATCTCCTAAACGCTCAGTGGAGAATTCTTTTAACGTAGCACTTGTGTTTTTACAATCAAACACATCCCAGATTGAATACCTTCCCCAGCCCTCTTGAGCATCGATTCCTGTCAGTGGCCTTGTCAAACACTCTACAGGTCCATGAACTATATAGTCTATACAGTTTTTCACATAGGAATTGATAACACCTGTTGTTTTGTCAAAGGTAACCTCAAAATCAGACCCGATTACTTTAAGTAAATCCTTATGCTCCTCTAGAGAAACATTTTCTTTAGAAGCTTGTCGTTTTCCATTTGGTATTCTGTTCATATTTTCATATTCATAAGCTCCACTTTCGAGTCTGAACTGATAACAACCCAATTCAAAGCCTTCCTGGGCGAAAGCAGTATCCTTAGCATATTGCACAGAGAATTCCACATAGTATTGCGCATTAGGCTTCTTTTCCAAATCAAGGGAGAAGGATGAGTAAGTATCTTCTCCTGCTTTAAGATAGGGAAGTTCAAATAAACCTGTTTTTACCACATGTCCATTTTCTCTTATGGCATATGTCACCTTATATGGTTTTGTATCCAAAACCATATTGCGGTTTTTAATTATAAAATGTCCCTCCTCTGCAGCAAGAATCCAAGGATTAGTTTGAATGATTTCCTCAAAAATGATGGGACAATAAATATGTTTGACTTCCATTGCTACCGGCTTTAATGTTAGATCAGGCAATACAATTCCATTATTGGTCATAAAGCCTGGATTTGTCCAATCTACAATGCTTTCATTAAAATCCCCTCCATAGGCAAAATAGTCTTTTCCCTCTTTGGTTTTGGACACTAGACACTTATCTTGCCAATCCCAAACATACCCGCCTTGGAACCTCTTGTAATTCTCCAATAATTCATAGAATTTATACATACCACCACCGGAATTACGAATTTGATAGAGATATTCCACTAAAACAATGGGACGTATGTCCATAGCGTCGGTCAGCATATGCATTATATGCTTTTGAGTGGCATACATATTGCCCCGTACATCCGAAATGTTTTTCCCAGGCTCTCCTGCTTCATATTGGCATAGGCGTGTAGAGTCATATTCCCTTATCCAACCTGCCATACCCGCATGATTTGCCCCAACCCCACTTTCGTTTCCCAAAGACCAGGAATAGATAGAAGTATGGTTCTTATGGGTTAGAACCATTCGAATGGCTCTTTCTAAGAAATTGGTACCCCATGCAGGGTTATGGGTTAACGCGCCCTCCACACCATGGGTTTCTAGATTGCATTCACAAATGAGCAGTAGTCCCCACTCGTCACATAAGTCATACCAAGTAGGATCATCGGGGTAATGGCAGGTTCTCACAGAATTTATGCCAAGCCTTTTCATTAGCTTGATTTCTTCCACCATGTGCAGGGCTGATACAGCACGTCCACCATAAGCCTCGTGTTCATGTCGATTGACTCCTCTGACAATGAGTCTCGTTCCATTTAATAAAATAACCCCATCAACAATTTCAATCTTCTTAAACCCAATTTTGCAGCTTTCAAAATCAACATCTTTGCCCTCTGCTGAGATTAGGGTTATAACTGCTTTGTATAAAGTAGGGGTTTCGGGCGTCCACTGTACTATATTTTCTACTTTAATCTGAATTCTCGCTGTATTAGAGGTAGGCTTTTCGTAAGCTCTATAGCTGGCTTGCGAGTTTATTTCCGAGGTTTCACTGGCCAATAATCGATCTTCCATATCATAGATATCTAATTTGACCTTGTATTTTGCAAAGCCATTAAATCGATTAATGGAAACATCTGCTTTTACCATACCAAAAGGATAGTAGAGATCTGGAGTGGCGTCTATTTTCCAATCTACTATCCTTGCTTTGCACTTTGCATGTAGGCAAACAGAACGAAAAATACCAGAAAGATACCAATAATCCTGATCTTCCAGATAGGTGCTTTCAGCAAAACGCATGACCTGTACTGCAATACTATTTACACCCTCTTTTATAAATGGTGTGATGTTAAATTCACTTGGCAATTTGCTGTCCTGCGAGTAGCCTACTTCTTTTCCATTAATCCAGAGATAATAGGCTGTTTCAACCCCTTTAAAATGAATAAAAATGTCTTTCTCCAACCACTCTATGGGAATATTGAATTCCCTTAAATAACACCCTGTAGGATTTTCTTCAGGTATGTAAGGAGGATTGGGCAAGCCGCGAACACCTTCGACGACATTGTTAGGATGAATCACTTGTTTTTCCTCACTGAAATGGGTCCATGGATAAAATGTATTAGTATAGAGTGGTTCTCCAAAACCCTGAATCTCCCAGTTCCCAGGAACCTTTATGTCCTTCCAGTTTGAGTGGTTGTATCCAGACTCCCAGAAAGGGTCTACAACTGCAGGCTTTGAATAATACGCAAATTTCCAAGTTCCATCTAAGGATTCAGTCCATTTAGAAATGGAGGGATTGCAGGTAACCGCTTGTGTTGAATTCTCATAACATCCCCAAGGTGAATGGGATTGCTCTCTGTTAATAGATGTCACGTCTAGGTTTTCCCAGTCGTTTTTGGTGTGAAATTTTTGAAATTGATTCATAGAAAATCTCCTTACTTCTTTATATATTCTGAAAAAATTCACTAGCTTCATAAGTATTTGTTCAATCTTATTATATCCCTCTTAAATAGAAAATAAAATTTGCAATATTGCGCAGGTTGATATAACATATTGCTATTACTAACCATTGTTACCTAGATGTTTTATGCTAAAATAAAACATGGAGTGAATACTTGAATCTAAGAGTCGCTTTTGTGGCTCATCGAGGTAATTGTCATGATCGAAGATACCTACAAAAAGAAGTCTTTCTTTACACCTCTGGATATTATAGAAAAAGAGTCTCAAAATGAAATCTTATCAAATCTTCTACTTACATGGGCAGGTTGTTATACCAAGGCATACGGTCATATAGTAAACAGCCGACAACTTCAAGATTATGTTATAATTTATTGCGTTGATGGTCTTGGTTGGCTTGAATTAAATGGAAAGCGCTGGATCATTAAAACAGGAGATATTTTTGTATGTCCACCAAACATTGTTCACTCCTACGGTGCGGACGACAAAGCTCCCTGGACAAAATATGGGATTCATTTTAGAGGTAAAAATGCTAATTCCTACATGACAATGTTGGGACTCACACTCGATTCCCCAACACTTAATATAGGAGAGAACACAAAAATTATATCTTGGTTGCAAGATATCTTTAGTATTTTAAAAACTGGCTACACACAAAGTAACTTGCTTTTAACGACCTCTTATATGAGCAATATTTTTAGTTATATAAACAGTTTATCGATGAATAAGGGGCTAACTAAAGCCGAAGATATGAATGCTGAAAAGGTCATTAACTATATGCTGAACAATATAAATGGTAATTTATCTCTCGAGCAATTGTCACATTATGCAAGTTTATCTAAATACCATTTTGTCCGGTTGTTTAAAGAAAAAACAGGGTATACTCCTGTTGACTATTATATTCGATTAAAAATACAAAAAGCCTGCGAGCTTTTAGAATCCTCCACTGCTAAAATCAACAGTATCAGCACTACACTTGGCTTTAATAATCCATATTATTTTTCAATAACCTTTAAAAGAGTCGTAGGTAAATCACCTCAACGATATCGTGAGATGCTTCATTAGAAGCCTTTGTAAATGCTTAAGTATCTGATTTAAATATAATAACTGGATAGCTATGCCCATTCCTTTATAAACAGAGTTCTTGGATTCAGGAGGAGTTTTTACTCCTTCTGAATCTTAGAAATCGTTATCCAGGGTCGTAGCGCCGCTTATCTACCACTTATAGAAGAGGGAGTATTAGCGGCGGTAGGCATCGGATAAAATTAAAAATTTGATTAAAGTGAATAAATATATTATAATAATTATTACCAGGTAATAATTATAAACTTTCTTAATTTTAAGGAGATATTATGAATAAAAAAGGGATTGTTGTATCTAACCAAAATGGTAGGAAAACTGTAATAGGTTTGGGTTACTACGAAAATGATCAAGTTAAGAACTTTAAAGAGCTTGTTCAAAATAGTATCAAGCTATATCAGAATAAGCCGGCTTTTAAATTCAAAAGGGACCAAGACATTATAGAAAAATCTTACATTGAATTTGGGGCAGAAATTGATGCTCTTGGTACAGCACTCCATCAATTGGGCCTAAAAAACAAGAGATTTGCTGTCATTAGCGAAAACAGATACGAGTGGGCCATAAGCTTTTTTTCCATAGTAAATGGTACTGGAATTGCAGTTCCCTTGGATAAATATCTTCCTGAAATTGAAATTGAGAACCTGATAAACAGAGGTAAGGTTGATGCTATATTTTATAGCAATCATTTTAGTCAAGAAATGCTTAAGTTATCAGAAAAGGATACAAATATTCAACAATTTATATGCATGGATCAGCTTGATGGTAATTATCCCTCAAATTTTACTAGCCTTCAAAAACTAATTGAGCAGGGAAAAATAGCCCTTGATAACGGCGATAAAAGCTTTGTCGACGCCAAGATTGACCCAGAGGAAATGTCATTACTGCTTTTTACGTCTGGGACTACAAGTATGTCAAAGGGTGTAATGCTGAATCAGAAAAATATATGCTCGGATGTCAGTGCTATATCATCAATTATTAAAATTTATCCAACAGATGTGCACTTGTCTATTCTGCCACTTCATCATACCTTTGAGCTTTCAATTGGTATGATGTTTATGGTTAAAAGCGGTGTATGTATTGCCTATTGTGAAGGTATAAAGTACATAAAAAATAATCTTAAAGAGTTTAATGTTACTATACTGGTCGTTGTTCCTGCTATTTTGGAGGCTATTTATAAAAAAATGAAAGAAGGCATCAAAAAGTCTGGCAAAGAGAGCCAAATTCAGACTTTGAGTAAGGTTTCAAATGTTTTACAGTCAATGGGAATAGACCTAAGAAGAAAGTTTTTTAAGAAAATATTGGATCAAATTGGTCCTAACCTAAGACTTGCAGTTTCTGGTGCCGCTCCAATAGATAAAGAAATAATATCTGGGTTTGGTATGCTTGGACTCAACGTAATACAGGGATATGGATTAACAGAGACTTCTCCTGTTGTAGCTGCAAATAATGATTTTTTCAATAAAGCGGGTACTGTAGGACAGCCTATGAAGGGAATAGAGGTAGCGATAGATAATCCAGATGAGAATGGAATGGGAGAGATAATTACTAGGGGCCCAAACGTTATGATGGGATATTACGAGGATGAGGTTGGGACAAGAGAGGCAATAGACAGTGATGGCTGGTTCCATACAGGAGATTTGGGATATATAGATGATGGCGGATTTATTACGATAACAGGTAGGGCAAAGTCTATGATTGTTCTCACCAATGGGAAAAAGGCATTTCCAGAGGAGTATGAAATGCTGTTGAATAATATAGAGGGTGTTAAAGAATCCTTTGTGTGGGGTGATACTGCGCCGGATGGGGATATTCAGGTTTGTGCAAAGCTTATCCTAAATGAAGCTATAATAATGGAAAAGCAGGGTAGAATGCCTAGTGATGAAGAATTGGCAGATATAATCCAAAAAGAAGTAAAGAAGATAAATAAGGATATTCCTCAATATAAAATAATCAGATATTTTGTTATAAGCTATGAGGAATTAATTAAGACAACTACTTTAAAAATTAAGAGGCCATTAGAACACAAGAAGGTAATGGATATCCTTGAAAAAGCTGATACTAATATGAGAAAAGCTAACGGTAAAAATATTGATAAAACCTCTATGAGCTAAATAAAGCATGCATAGTATTGGCAATAAGAGGGAATTACAAGTATGATTTATATGTAAGTATCACCGAGTGATACTTACATATATGTGGGTAAAAATTAATACTGGACTATTAAAAAATCCCGATGAAGCTAAAGCTATCACCGTTGGATAATAGTTGTATTTTCGCCATGGGATGCTACAATATACTTAGTGTTTTGTATTAGATAAAAAAATAGGAGGAACTTTTTCATGAAGAGAATTTTGGCAATGGTAATAGGTCTTACACTTGTATGCGCTATGTTGGTTGGTTGCGGTGCCGCAGCTAGCAAAGGTTTCGAAATCGCACTTATTACTGACAAAGGTAATATCGATGATAAATCCTTTAATCAAGGGTCTTGGGAAGGCGTGGTTAAGTTTGCTGCGGACAACAAAATTACTAACAAGTATTATAAGCCAGAAGAAGCGTCTGACGCAGGCTACCTTGCAGCTATAGATTTAGCTGTCATTGGTGGAGCAAAGGTTATTGTAACACCTGGTTATCTGTTTGAGGTTCCAGTTTATGAAGCACAGACAAAGTACCCAGATGTTAAGTTCATACTTTTGGATGGAGAACCACATACTACAGATTACGTAACTTTTAAAACAGAAGGAAATGTAGCAAGTGTTAAGTATTCAGAACAAGAGCCAGGTTATCTTGCAGGTTATGCTGCAGTTTCAGATGGCATGACAAAGCTTGGTTTTATGGGCGGTATGCCAGTTCCTGCTGTTCAGGCATATGGCTACGGATATTTGCAAGGTGCTGAAGCTGCTGCAGCAAAATTAGGACTTGCTGACGGTGCAATTTTAGTTACTTACCACTATACAGGTGATTTTGCTGAAACTGATACTAATAAAGCAACTGCAAAAACAATGTATCAAGAAGGTACAGAGGTTATATTTGCTTGCGGTGGTTCGGTAGGTAAGAGTGTTATGGCTGCTGCTACAGAAGCAGGAAAAAAGGTTATTGGTGTTGACGTTGACCAGAGATATGACAGTGAAACTGTTATAACATCTGCGATGAAAGAACTTGGCGGTTCCGTTATTCAGGTTCTTGAGTCTATCTACAAGGGTAACAACTGGAGTACATTTGCAGGTAAGAAAACTATGTTCGACGCCAAGAATGAAGGTATAGGTCTTCCTATAACAGCGAAAGATGGAGATGCATTTGACAGATTTAAAACTTTCAAAAAAGCAGATTATGATGTTATACTTGCAACTCTTAAAGATGGTTCAGTAATACCTGTCAATACTTTCAAAGTTGCTGATGCTAAGGGAATTGCAACAGCTGAGGAACTTGTTTCAAACCTTAAGCTTAAAACGGTTAAAGTTGTGGTTAGATAATAATAAATAGTAATTGTAACACTACCTAACATATTGGCCTAAACCTTATGTAAGTAGAGGTCCTTTTAAGGGGGAGGGGTTAATACCTTCCCCCTTAAATTTATATTAGAAATGAATTTAAGTTATATGAAGAGGTTAGTATGGAAGAATATATTATAGAAATGCTTAATATAACAAAAGAATTTCCAGGCATTATTGCAAATGATGATATTACCCTGCGTTTAAAAAAAGGTGAGATTCACGCACTGTTAGGAGAAAATGGTGCTGGTAAATCTACTCTTATGAGCGTTCTATTTGGCTTATACCAAGCTGAAAAGGGCGAAATAAGGATAAACGGAAAGGTTGCTAAAATAAACAATCCCAATGATGCTAACGATTTAGGTATTGGCATGGTTCATCAGCATTTTAAGCTTGTAGAGATTTTTACTGTTCTTGAGAATATTATTTTAGGTGTTGAGCCGAATAAATTGGGCTTTCTACAGAAAAAGGGAGCAAGAGAAAAGGTTTTGATGCTTAGTGAAAAATATGGGCTTAAGGTAAGTCCTGATGCTTTTATTGAAAAGATATCGGTTGGAATGCAGCAGCGTGTTGAGATACTAAAAATGCTGTATCGTGAAAATGACATTTTGATTTTCGACGAACCAACTGCAGTTTTAACTCCGCAGGAAATTGGTGAGCTTATGAAAATAATGCGGGAATTTGCTAAAGAAGGAAAATCAATACTATTTATAACTCATAAATTGAATGAAATTATGGCTGTTGCCGACAGTTGCACAGTGCTACGCAAGGGTAAATGTATAGGCACTGTTTCAATAAAAGATACCACTAAGGAAGAACTGTCAAGGATGATGGTGGGACGTGATGTAATCTTTAAGGTGGATAAGAAAAATGCAGAGCCTGGTGACGTTGTACTATCTGTGAGAAATATAACAGTATCATCCGAAACTCATAAAAACAATGCTGTAAAGAATGTCTCTTTCGATGTGAGAGCAGGTGAAATAGTCTGCCTTGCAGGTATTGATGGAAACGGACAAACGGAGTTTATAGCGGCACTTACAGGTCTTGAAAAATTAAGCAATGGAAGTATTACTCTCTGTGATAGAAATATAACTAAAGCGTCTATCCGTACTCGTTCGAAATCAGGTATGAGCCACATTCCAGAGGATCGCCATAAATATGGTCTTGTGCTCGATTATACACTGGAGGAAAATTTGGTTATTCAGCGCTACTGGCAGCCCGAATTTCAGAATTTAGGATTTATAAAAGGCCAAGCAGTACGCTCATATGCTGAGAAACTCATTGAGCAATATGATGTCCGCAGCGGGCAAGGACCTATAACTGCTGTACGAAGTATGTCTGGAGGTAATCAGCAAAAGGCAATTATTGCAAGGGAGATAGACAAGCAGCATGAACTGCTCGTTGCTGTTCAACCTACACGAGGCCTTGATGTAGGGGCTATTGAGTACGTCCATAAACAGCTTATTGCCAGGCGTGATGCTGGTAAAGCTGTGTTATTGGTGTCGCTAGAGCTTGACGAAGTTATGAATGTAAGCGATCGCATCCTTGTAATGTATGAGGGAGAAATAGTAGGTGAACTGGATCCAAAGACAACTACAGTTCAAGAAATTGGTCTTTACATGTCAGGTGCAAAACGTAACCTTGTAAAGGAGGTTGAAAATGCAAAATAGTACAGTTTCTTCATCAAAAAAGAATAAGTTGAAAAAAATAACAAATAGTAAGGGCTTTTCGGCATTTACCGCGGCGCTGCTCGCTATTTTTCTGGGCCTTATTTTTGGATTTGTCGTTATGGTTGTAGCAAGTCCAGCCAATTCTCTTTCCGGTTTCGAAATGGTACTTATAGGCGGCTTAAATCGACTAGGCGATGTGCTTTATTTTGCAACTCCTATATTAATGACCGGTCTGGCTGTGGGCTTTGCCTTTAAAATGGGCTTGTTTAACATCGGAGCATCTGGTCAATATACTATGGGTATGTTCTTTGC
Source organism: Ruminiclostridium sp. (assembly GCA_036507975.1). GTDB lineage: Bacteria > Bacillota > Clostridia > Acetivibrionales > DSM-1351 > Ruminiclostridium. Next base: position 2,390 of record DATCID010000098.1, on the reverse strand, counting down.
TTTATATGCAGGATTTATGTGGGATTTACCAGGCAGTATCCATTGGATAGTCTGTGTTTTAGCTGGTATGGTTGGTGGTATGCTTTGGGGTTTTATTCCTGGTATATTTAAGGCCCTGCTAAATGTCAACGAGGTTATTACATCTATAATGTTTAACTATATAGGCATGTATCTGGTAGATATACTTATTCAAGGAAACGCTGTAATGTATGTTTCGTCGAAAACCAGAACAGCATATCTTCCCGCGACCGCACAGCTGCCCTCGCTTGGTATAGCAAATTCCAATGTAAACTTCTCATTCATTATTGCAATTGCAGTAGCGGTAATTTTATATGTTGTTTTACATAAAACCACTTTCGGCTATGAACTCAAAGCAACTGGATTTAATAAATCTGCAGCAACATATGCCGGTATGAACGGTAAGCGTAATATAATACTCGCAATGGTAATTGCGGGTGCCATGGCAGGGCTTGGAGGCGCATTTGCTATGTTAGCACCCTCCACTATAGCAGGTAGCAGTATGACCTATGAGCCGATAAACGTTATTGCTGCAAACGGATTTACTGGTATCGCAGTAGCACTTCTTGGCAGCAACAGTCCAATTGGTATCATCTTTTCTTCACTGTTTATCTCATACATTCAGCGAGGTGGAACACTTGCAAGCCTTTATGGTTATAAGGCAGAAATTATTGATGTTGTAATTGCTGTTATTATTTATTTTTCAGCCTTTGCAATGCTTATGAATGCAACAGTTATTAAACTTTTGAAAAAGCGTCGCGACAAAAAATATTTAAAAATAATAGCTGATGTCCCTGATTCTAATAACTCACATCAGATTGATAAAAAGGAGGGGGCGTAAATTATGGATACACTATACTATCTTATTCAAAATACTCTTCCAGTTGCTATCCCACTGCTTTTGGTAGCACTGGGCGGTATGTTTAGTGAACGAAGCGGTATTATCAATATTGCGCTTGAAGGTATCATGCTTTTCGGTGCGTTATTTGGATGTTTATTTGTTTACTTTGTCGGGGGTACCCCTATGAACCCACAGGTTATATTACTTTTGGGTATGCTGGTTGCTGCGGTAGCAGGCTTCATATACTCTTTGCTATTGTCGTTTGCAGCTGTTAATATGAAAGCAGATCAAACAATTTCAGGTACTGCACTTAATATGTTAGTTCCAGCTGTGTTGTTATTGTTTTCAAAAATGTACTTCAACAGTGACGGAATTACAACAGATGTGAACTTTTATATTAAAGGCGTTCCAGGACTTAGAGATTTACCGGTAATTGGAAAAATGTTTTTCCAGAATACATATATAACTGTGTATATTGGAATAGTGCTGCTTGTGATTTCAACTGTAATTTTTTACAAGACAAAGTTTGGGTTGCGCCTTCGTGCTTGCGGCGAGAATCCACATGCAGCTGACTCGGTTGGTATAAATGTATACTTCATGCGCCATGCAGGTGTTGGCCTTTCAGGTATTCTTGGAGGTATTGGAGGATTTTTCTACTCGGTTGGAGTTATGGATGGCAACATTAACGGTCACACAGGAGTTGCAGGATTTGGTTTCCTTGCACTTGCTGTTATGATATTTGGACAATGGAAGCCTATTAAGATCTTATTTGCAGCATTGTTCTTTGCTTTCCTTCGTTCGGTGGCCTACTCGATCGCGCTGATCCCATTCCTGGATTCTTTTCATATAAATCAAACCTATTACAAAATGCTGCCTTATGTTGCGACAATGGTTGTTCTTGCTTTTACATCTAAAAAATCAAGGGCACCTAAAGCAGAAGGTATACCATATGATAAGGGTCAAAGATAATAGTCAACTGGATTTTGCTTTTTTTATTTTAGTGTAGTATAATCGTGTGATGCCCTTTGTTTGGGATTGTTCATATATTTGGGGGATTAATGAAGAAATTTAATAATAGATATATTAAATTTTTGTTTAGCGACAAAGATTTTTATCATAAACTCGTTACTTTAGCAATTCCAGTTACTATTCAAAACGTAATTGCATCATCATTAGGCATGGTGGATACAGTAATGGTAGGAGCTTTAGGAAATCAACCAATGGCCGCAGTTGGGGTTGCTAACCAGTTTGGACTAATAGTATTTCTGATGTATGCGGCTATTCATAGCGGAGTTAGCATATACATTGCTCAGTTTTGGGGCAAAAAAGATTATGAAAACATTGGGAAAGTTGTTAATATAGGAATTGCCTTGGCGGCAGGTGCATCACTTTTATTCTCTGCTGTAGGAATAATTTTCCCTAGCCAGATTGTCAGCATTTTTAATACTGACCCTATAGTAATCGAGCAAGGCGTCGCTTTTCTCAAGATACTTAGCCTGAGCTTTGTTTTCGGTTCTATAAGTTTTGGTCT
>DATCID010000097.1:0-23716 GCA_036507975.1 Ruminiclostridium sp. | reverse complement strand
GTTTGAAAATGCAATTATGGTACATGCTGCTATAGCAGGGTCATCTAATTCACTTCTGCATATACCGGCAATAGCTCATCAGCTGGGCATTGAGATAGAAGCAGAGCTGTTTGACAAAATACATAGACAAATACCGCATTTATGCAATATACGTCCAAGCGGAGAGTACCCTGCCGAATACTATTGGTATGCTGGTGGTACACCATATGTGATGGAGCAGATAAAGAGCCATCTCCACCTTGATGTTATGACAGTTACTGGCATGACTCTTGGCGAGAATCTTGAGGCTTTGAAAAATAAAGGATACTATGAAAAGTGTAATAGCTATTTGACCCAGAGAAATACCAATGTAGAGGATGTAATAAAAAACTATGCTTCACCAATATCAAAACAAGGAGCCATTGCAATATTAAAAGGCAATCTGGCTCCAGAGGGTGCAGTAGTCAAGCATTCTGCACTGAAAAGCGAAATGCTTGTTTTCACGGGAATTGCACGTCCGTATAACAGTGAAGAAGAAGCTTATAAAGCTGTTGTAGAAAAAAGTATACATCCCGGTGATGTTGTGATTATCAGATATGAAGGACCAAAGGGTTCAGGAATGCCTGAAATGTTTTATACCACAGAAGCAATTGCTAGTGATGAAGAACTTTCGGGTTCTGTGTGTTTGATAACCGATGGCAGATTCTCAGGTGCCACTAGGGGAGCTGCTATAGGACATGTATCACCTGAAGCAGTTGAAGACGGGCCTATTGCGCTTGTGCAGGTAGGCGACCTTATTCACATTGATATCCCTTCAAGAAAGCTTGATATAGTTGGAGTTAACGGACAAGAAAAAACTGTTCAGGAAATAAAAGATATTTTATTAAGTCGTAGGGAAAATCTTGTGCATCCAAAATTGAAAGAGAAAACAGGCATATTAAAAATTTATGCAAAGCTAGCTGTATCTCCCATGAAAGGCGGATATATGGAGTAGTGTACTAAAATACCCCCTAGTGAAGTGACATAAACATGTCCTATTCACTGGGGGGTATCGGTACAAGGATTAGATTAACAGATTAACTCCAAATTTCTATACTTTTTCAATAAGTACTACAGAACAGTTTTAATTCGTTGCTTCTATTTATAAAATTCATCAATCGCCTGAAACATCGCAACAATATTCTCAGGTGGTACATCTGGCATAATATTGTGAATTGGATTAAAAACAAATCCGCCTCCAGGTGCGAACACTTCAAGTCTCCTTTTAACGTCATCTTTTACCTGCTGGGTGGTTCCACGATTTAACACATGCCTGGTATCACTTCCACCGCCCCAGAAGGTGACATCAGTGCCAAATTCCTTCTTCAGCCTTTCAGGCTCCATATCTCGGCAATTGGTCTGGACAGGATTCAGAATATCATAACCAGCATCAATCAGGTCAGGTATAAGCTTGTAGATTGACCCACAACTATGGAGGAAGGTCTTCATTCCACTGTTCTTATGCACATAATCACATAACATTTTGTGCCTCGGCTTAAAAATGGTTTGGTATTTATCCGGAGACATAAAAGGACCACTATCCATTCCAAGGTCATCACCAAAACGAAGTATGTCCACAACATCACCAACAGCATTGCAAACTTTTTCTAATGTGGCCAAGTGTTTTTCCATCAGTGCATCCAGGAGTGTTTCAACCTCTTCTGGTTCTGAGTATATATCCATTAGGAAATTATCCATTCTTCTAAGAAATGTACCCCATTCAAAAAGGTTGCAACCACAGACAATCATAAGTGCACGATCGGAGTTTTTCTTAAGATACAAGGCTTTTTCACGGAGTTTTTCCCAGAAATCAGATTCTCCAGCGTGATCCCAAGGACTATGGGCAAGGGACTGCCATAACACTTTTCCCATCGCACCAGATAAATCTTTGTAATCCTTAGGGTAGCCATCAACATAAGGGAAAATAGTCTGATCAAAAAATGTTGCGCCTATAGGCATCTTACCAATCATCGTGCCATCCTTAAGATAGGCATTAAAGCTTCCGTTACTCTGCTTTTGAGGTTTGAACCACACAGGATACTGCGCTGCACTTCCGTCTGGTAGTTTAACGTCATACCAATCTGAATCCTCAGCATTAAACATTCTTCCGATATCGAGAATATCCACACCAAATTTTTGAATAATCGCATCTTCAGGCTGTGTAACCTGCTGAACTACATCATATACTCTATTGTGACCAGTATTCATTCCGAGGTACTTTTTTAAATTGTTATATGCAATTGCTGAAATTCCAGAACTAGGAGTGGAGCCTAGATCTATAGGTACCCGGTCTGGCTCTTTGTGGTTTATGCTTGCGAGTACGCGTTCTCTAGAATTCATAATATACACCCGCTTTCTTCAAATTATCTTCTAAATTAAGTATATAATAAAAGTGTTGCCACTTTAATGCTAAAAAGCGAAATATATTTTGCAATTTACGAAAGGTTTGATAAGATGTACATGTAAAGGAAATTTTCAAATTAGGAGGATGCCATATTTGGATACTAATAGTTTACACTCAGATTATATAACTGGAAAGTGTATTGATGAGTCTTTTGGGAAATATAGATTGTCCTGTAAAGTTGGTTCATATTGTGTTTTTGGGTATGACCAGGTATCAAATCAACGGCATCATCACAGCTGCTATGAATTGTGTATGGTAATATCAGGAAAAGGAAGCTTTTTTTACTGTGAAACAGTTTATAAGATACAAGAAGGGGATATAATCATTGCAGAGCCTGATGTTCTTCACGAAATACAGGCAAATGCTCAGGAAAACCTGGTGCTGATTTACATCTTCATAGAAATAAATTACGACAGGCGTGCAACTGCTCTGAAGTCTTTTGGCGATAAGTGCATAGAGGGATTTTTAGAGGGACACAGTCATAAAACCTATCAGCCCCATTTGTTGGCCTACATGAATTTTATAGAGGAGTATAACTCCCCGAAAAAGAAATGGCATTTTGGAACTTATGAGGCTCTGAAAAATCTCGTACTTGAGAGTCTTGCATCGTTATCTATTATTAATAAAAGCCTAGATGTAGAAGTAGTAAAAAATATTATTGAAAACTCTCTGGATTATATTGATGCCAACTTGAATAAGAAGATACTTGTTAAGGATGTTGCCGCAAATTTGTGCACAACTCAGAGAAACTTGGAATATCTATTCAAAAAGCATCTTAAGAAAACGGTAGTGGGATACATTAACGAAAAAAAGATGGACTTGGCATGTCACTACCTCAATATGTTTTTCAATATATCAGATACAGCGTCTATGGTGGGAGTCAATAACGCATCCCAGTTCAGTACTCTGTTTAAAAAGCATAAGATGGTTTCTCCTCAGGTATATCAGCAAACTAATTTAATTGATAAAAAGGGGATGGGCCGCAGAATTTAAACGGTGAAAGCCATTTTCCCACCGTTCAAAATGCATAGGTTATAGATTACTTTAGGGTGAAAGTTTTGTAATTCGGTACTCCAAGGGAGTCTTACGAAAATTGTGCTTAAATACCTTTGAAAAATAGAACTGATTGCAAAAACCCGTATTCTCGGAGATCTCCAGTATGGACAGGTCTGTTTTCATCAGCAGTCTGCAGGCTTCATTCATTCGTATCATATTTATGTAGCGACTTGGGGTTACCTTGAAGCATTTTTTGAAGAGACGTGAAAAATAGATTGGGTTCAAAAATATTTTCTGTGAGATATCTTCAAGTTTCAAATCATTCATATAGTTATCATTTATAAATTCTAAGGCTGGCTTTAATTTGAAATATAAATGATAATAGGAACTGCTAAAATCGGAGTTTTGCTGTTCAACCATATCAGAGATAAACATGAGGGCAATGGAATTAATATAACAGTTCAGGCTTAACGAGGACATTTCCACGAGTTCCTTAGATTTTGTATACTGATTATCAAACAAAAGAGGAATTTTTTTATAATCAATCGAGGCAAGGAGGGCATTTCCCTGCTCCCAACAATAAACCGGTTTCAAATTGTTGAAATACATGCTTAGAAACTGGGATTCAGGGATGAAATGCAGCCAATATACCTTCATATAATCATCACAACGCTGCTTTTCAAGGATAAAACCATTTATAAAATAAGCATTTCCCTCTTCTAACTCGTACCATTCACCATCAGCAAATATGCGTGATTTTCCTTCAACAGGAAAATATAGTTTATAACAATTACCTTTGCCAGAGGGATCTTCGTTCCAAGTTGGCGTGCATTGATTACATCCACCGCTAAGCAGTATGAGATTTAGATTCTGCATAATAACCTCAAAAGTTTATATTGTATATATTTTAGTTGGTATTGTATATGTTAAAAGATTTAATTATGAACTAATATTAGTATATCAACAGTAATACAAATGTCAATATAATGTATATTAGATAACGTAATTTAATTAAAAGGAGGAATTAAAAATGCTGCATGATCCTAGTCACATTACTTCTATTCCAGTTGAAGAGGAAATCGTATTATCCAAGAGGGATAAAGATATACTGAAACGTATTGGTGAAGAAACTGCTAAAATCGCAGCTTTACCCATTCACAAGAAAAAGGCGGAACTCTGGAAAAGAATGAATGATCTTGATTCCGTTAGACCCATGGTCTATATTAATGAAATTCCTTGGCATGAAATGAATGTCGATGACGAGCTTACATTACAGTGCGAAAACAAATGGGCGAGAGATATAGAGGATAGGTTAAGGAAAACTGTCTACCAATGGAAACATATGCCTGGGGACATGATAGTCAATGATTATATCGAATGTCCTCTAGTTATACACAGTACAGATTTTGGAATAAAGGAAGAAGTAGATATCGCAAGAACTGATGAAAAAAGTGATATCTATTCCAGACACTTTAAAATTCAAATAACTGAACCAGAAGACATTGAGAAAATAAAAATGCCCCAAATTACCTATTTTAAGAGTGCGACACAGTACAGCTATCAAGCCATGTGCAATATCTTTGACGATATTATTCCTGTGAAAAAAGTCGGTCAAACCCATATTTGGTATACGCCATGGGATTATTTAGTTCGCTGGTGGGGTATACAGGAAGCTATGATGGATTTAGTGCTGCGACCAGAAATGGTTCATGCGATCTATGAAAAAATGGTAACGGCCTGGATGTCTGAACTGGATCAGTTTGTGGAACAAAATCTTTTATCTCTAGACTGTAACAATACTAGAATTGGATCTGGAGGGTATGGATATGTCAGCGATCTTCCAGGGGGGGACTTTGACCCCAATCATATAAAGCCCAATAATATGTGGGGATGCTCAAATGCACAGGTTTTCAGCAGTGTTTCTCCAGAAATGCACTGGGAGTTTGCCGTCGAGCACGATTTGAAATGGCTTAGTCGGTGGGGCCTAACCTATTATGGGTGCTGCGAGCCTATAGATAAAAAAATGCATATCTTAAGAAGGATTCCGAACCTGCGTAAAATTACGGTCAGTCCATGGTGCAATTCGGAAAGAGTTATTAATGAAATAGGATCAGATTATGTTATAAGCAGAAAACCTAGTCCATCCATCTTTGCTGAAAGAATGTGGTCACCTGAAGGGGCGGAGGATCAACTGAGGGATTTCATGAAAAAAACAGATGGGAAATGCCATGTTGAACTTATCATGAAAGATATATCAACCGTTCTGTACCAGCCACAAAAACTCTGGGAATGGGAGAAAATTGCCATGAAGGTGGCTGAGGAATATACAAGATAAGGAAGGTAATATGAGTGCTAAAATTAACATTTTAGCACTCATATTACTTAATCAAAGGCAAATTTATAAAAGCAGTTGTCCCGACACCTAAGGTACTCTTAAACGATAGTCCGTATTGGCTCCCAAAATAAAGTTTTATTCTAGAATTTACATTTCGGACACCAATACCAGAACCACTAGTGAATTTTTGTTCAAAAGACTCTTTTAAGATATCTCTACAGGTTTCTTCATCCATACCTACTCCGTCATCTTCCACCGTTATTATAAGCTTGTTATCTTCTTCATAGGCGGATATGTTTATGAAGCCTTTTTCATTCTTGTTTTTGATTCCGTGATAAATTGAATTTTCAACCAAGGGCTGCAGTATTATATTTAAAGTTTTATAGTTTAAAATACTTTCATCTGCTGTAATTTTAAAATCGATTTTGTTTAGGTATCTCATTCCTTGAATTATCAAATAATTTTTCACATGCTCAAGTTCATCTGAAAGTGTAATTAAGTCTTGTCCTCGGCTTAAACTGATTCGGAAGAAACGGGATAATGCCTCTATCATCTTTATTGCATTTTTATTATTGCTAGCAATCATCCAAACGATAGAATCCAGAGTGTTATAAAGAAAATGAGGATTTATCTGGGATTTAAGAACATTTAAATCTGATTTCCTTTTTTCATCCTGTTCGGCTACAACCTGTTTCATCAGAGAATCAATACGCTCGAGCATATTGTTGAAGCTATGGGATAAAGTGCTGATTTCATCGTTAGTATGAATGTGAGCTCTAATATTCAGATTTCCGTTATCTGCTTGGTTCATAATCCGTGCTAGAGCGAGCACGGGTTTAGTAAATCTTGTGGATAGGAATTGGACAATTGCAATAATTACAAAAAAGCATATAAATCCTGCAAATATGATTATAGTTCTAATGCTTTGGGCATCTGATGTCATGTCTTTATAGGGTGTGACTGCGACAATGGTCCAGTCTGTTTTGTCCATGTGCTTGAAAACCAACTGCTGCTTCTCGTTGTTGATTTCGGCTATAAACGATCCATCGTTTTGATTTAATAGTTTTGGTAAAACGTTCTTATAAAATTCATTTTGTGAAACCAAGCTGGTTTGATTAATCATGACATCGTTATCTGGAGTGTAAACAATATTTCCTGCTTTATTGACAATAAAAATATAACCACTACCAATTAATTCTACCGAACTGCATAAATCCTTTATAACCTGAGAGTTGGTATCAACAAGTATCATACCTACGTTACCAAGCCCGTTATAACCCTCAATTAATCTGCTTACAGATAAAACGTTTTCCTTGCCTTTGGTTACATAGGATTGCATGTGAGGGTCTGTGAGTATAGGTTTTTTTCCAGCAGTCAGCGTTTTTATATACCAAGGTTCTTTTTTAAAGTCAAATGAGGTATCAATATCAAGATTTGAACTTTTAAAAAGTGCTAGGTCGGCATTATTAAATATTAAAATAGAAGAAATATCCTTGCGCGTATAAATAAGGTTGCCTAAAAGATCCATACTCGTCACGAAGCTTTGAGAATTGACAGTTTTGTCAAAGTTGCCAGAGGTATCGTTCTTCAAGGGTACTTTTAGACTTTGCCCTATAAGGTAGGTCTGGATGTTGAGGTTGTAAATAGCCAAAGTTGTTATGCCTTCGATTTCACTTATATAGTCATTCAAATTGCGGATCAGATTCCCCATTACCTGGTTGGAATATTTAATATTATTCTTTTGTAGGGTTTCACCGTATTTGTAAACAGAAAAAAATGCCATAAATGTGACTGAAAGTATAATCAAAATCGAAAAGGATAGGAGCATTTTAGTACGAAGGCTAAAAAAAAGCTTGGTCAAAAATATTTTTTTGAAATGCTCAAACTTATTCATCGGTACCTCCCTTGAATTCTGAAGGAGTGATTCCGATATGCTTTTTAAACAATATACTGAAATAGTGCGGATTGGAAAACCCTGTCATGTAAGCTACCTCATATGCTTTAAGGTCGGTAGTTCTCAGCAGTTCCATAGCCTTTTCAATTCGCACCCTGTTTAGATAGTCGACGAAATTTTTACCTGTTTCTTTTTTAAAAAGAGTGCTTAGGTATGAAGCATTAACGGAAGCATAATTTGCTGCTGAAAAAAGTGAGATATCTTGAAGCTGATAATTGTCCTTAATATATTCAATTACCTTGCAGACTATAATACTAGTGCTTTTTGATCTGGAGGCAGCTAATTCCACGGATACTGTTATCGCAAATTCTGTAGTGGCATTTGTAAGCTCCTCCACTGTTCCCTGCTTGTCAAGTTCACTAAAGAGGGAAAGTCCTTTATTCCATACTTCAAGAGATGTCCCCTTTGTCATTGCGAGTAGCTTAAGCAGTGAGGTGATTATATCAATAAAAACAAGTTTGATATTTGCAGGGGATATAGTATGTCTGCTTTTAAGAGCTGCAACAATGGAGCCAGAAGCCTGTATTATCAAGTCGGTTCTTGAGGATTTGACTGCGTCCATAAACTCGACATAGGCATCATGGGGATAAACTATTGAAGACTCAACATAATTTATATCTCTTATGTCGTAAATTCTGTTTTTGCCGAGAGTATATTTGCATTCCAAAGCTGAAATAGCTTCATTATAAGACATGTAGAGGCTATTTATCTCATTTACAATAGATCCCTTTGCTGCAGTCAATTGTAGCTTGAGATAGAAGTTAACATTATTCTTCAATATATTCAATAATTCAAAAGTAATAGAATGATTTTCTTCTTCGCTTATCTGAGTGTCAACGCAGAAAACCACTATTATTCTTCCAACAGCATCAGAAAATACCGGATGCTTCGAACTGAAAGTTTCAGTTGCGATATTTTTAACTGCAAAGGAATACAATTCCAAGTCGTTTTCATAAATATCGAGAAGGTCTGGTTCAATTACGCAAATTAGATATGGTCCTGGGGTCAAGGGTATCTCCAAAAATTCTAATGTTTTTGAGTATGCCTTATTTTCAAAAGAATTATACAACAATGAGTTTAAAAACTTTTCAGTTAGTAGAGGTAGGCTTTGATGTAGCTGGCTTCTAATTTTTTCTAAATATTTCTTTTTATTTAGATTCAAGTCGAGCTTGGTTTTTATTTCAAGCATTTTCTCATATAAGGAATCAGGTCCTATTGGTTTCAATATATAATCAAGAATGCCATATGCAATTGCTTGCTGTGCATACTTGAATTCATCATGACCGCTTAATATAACTATACTGGTGCTGGGAAGCTTTTCTCTAAGCTGGGCAGAAAGCTGTAGTCCATCCATAAATGGCATACGTATGTCGGTCAGTACCAAGTCTGGCTTTACTTTAAGGGCAAGTGCCAAGGCTTCAATACCGTTTTCCGCCTGATAAACTTCTGTAAAACCCAAAGAAGCCCAATCTACAATAGTCGTGATTGAAGTTCTTACAAGTTCTTCATCGTCAACAATCAGAATCTTATACAAATCTTTAACCTCCAAATCAGAGTATAAATAATGACTCTCATGAACTATTACAATAGCACTATTAATGCTTGATGGTCAAGGCTGTAATATTATTTTATATTTTGAAATAAAACTGACAAAGAAATAGACCATTTATATAAAAATATTGAATTAACTTATTACTTAATTTACTTTATAATGATTATTAAATAATTATATGCAAAGGATGTGTGTCAAATGAAATCAAGAGATAGAGTAATTAAGGTATTTCGCAATGAAGAACCTGACCGTGTTCCTGTATGGTGTGGAGCATCTCCTGAATTTATAGAGAAAGCCAAAAATTTCCTTGGGGTTGCTGAAGATGAAGATGTATATATACGATTTCACGACGACTTTAGACGCGTTTTCTCTAAATATAATGGACCGGATGAATTTAAACCAACAATCGAAATTGATGGAGAGTTAAAGATTCGTAGTCCATTTGGAGTTATAAGAGAGGGAATTGGATATGGACAGCCTACCAATCATCCCCTTGCAAACGCAACAATTGAAGATGTTCATAATTATAGCTGGCCTAATCCTGAATGGATAGACGTTTCCCATATAGACCGAGATGCGCAACAATATAAAGGTGAGTATGCTGTTATGGGTGGGGAATGGTCACCATTCTGGCATGATGCTATTGATTTATTAGGCATGGAAAACATGATGATCAAGATGTTTGAAGAGCCAGAAATTGTGGAAGCAGTTCTCAAACATGTTGTTGATTACTATTATGCAGTTTCTGAGAGGATATTTAGATCTGCGGGTGATTCCATTGATATATTTTTTATAGGAAATGATTTTGGAAGCCAGACTGGCCCTCTTATTGGTCAAGAGCTGTTCAAAGAGTTTATTTATCCTCATTTGAAAAGACTCGCTGACCTTGGACATAAATACGGACTGTATGTAATGATGCATTGCTGCGGTTCTTTCAGCAAACTGATATCACTGATGATTGAGGCGGGAATAGATGGAGTTCAAAGTCTTCAACCATTCACCAGAAATATGGAGCCAGCTTATTTAAAAAAGGAATTCGGACACAAAATTGTGTTTAATGGGTGTGTAGATTCGCAGCAAATACTAATTGAAGGTACTACGGACCTTGTAAAAAAGACAGTAATGGAAACTTTGGACATAATGATGCCTGGCGGGGGCTATATTCTATCACCAAGCCATGATTACCTACTTGAGGAAACACCTGTAGAAAATGTTATTGAGATGTATGATACAGCAGTAGCTTATGGTATTTATAAGAAATAGGGATGAATTCTTGTGAAGAAAATTGTTATATCAACATTACAGTTTTATTTTATTATAACCAAAAATAATGACTATACATACAAAAATTGTGTATTAACAAAAGCCGGAAAATAAACTATGATTAGTTTGTAGAAAAATTTCAATTTTTTTTGGGAATTTAATAGAGTTTTCTATATTATTATTATGTATTTAAGTTTTTAACTATATTATCAAGAAGGTGAAAAATTGGATACGAAAAATGGTCTAGCACTAGAAATGAAACAAGTTAGCAAAAGATTTCCTGGAACGCTTGCGGTAGATTCCGTCGATTTTGAAGTAAGACCAGGAGAAGTTCATGCGTTAATGGGCGAGAATGGAGCTGGTAAATCCACTCTTATGAAAATTCTGGCTGGTTCATTCAATGATTACTCAGGTGAAATATACATTGAGGGAAAGGCTGTTGGACTTCATTCACCTTCTATTGCCAAATTAGAGGGCGTTGGAATGGTGTATCAAGAGCTGAGCATAGCATACAATCGAAGTGTTCAGGAAAATATTTTTGCAGGAGCTATTCCTGGTAAAGGTAAATTTGTAGATATGAAACAGCTCAGGGAAGAAGCAGTAAAAGCTCTTGCAAGAGTAAAACTAGATAAAAAAGTAGACCCTACTATGCCTATGAAAAACATCAGTCAGCATGAATCCCAACTTATTGAGATGGCAAAGGTTCTTAAGGACAACCCTAAGATATTGGTTATGGACGAGCCCACATCTGCTCTTTCTAGTGCCGAAGTTAGTATGCTGTTTGAGATTATTGCGGATCTTAAGAAACAAGGTATGGCTATTGTGTACATTTCACATCACCTACAAGAGGTTTTTAAGATTGCAGACAGGGTTACAGTCATGAGGGATGGAAAGAAAATCACCACATGTGATATTTGTGACGTAACCAAGGAAAAATTAGTAGAAATGATGGTTGGTCAAAAGATCGCTGATTTTTATAAGGAGCGTGTAGCTAATACTAAGGGAAAGATTTTAGAGGTTAGAAATCTCACGCATTACGGATTTATACATGAGGTATCCTTTGACCTCTATAAGGGAGAAATCCTTGGGGTTGTGGGACTTGCTGGGGCGGGAAGGACAGAGCTCGGACGATGTCTTGCCGGAGCAGACAAGGTAGACGATGGTGAAATCATATTGGATGGGGAGAAAATAAAGACTGGTAACATGAGTAAAATGCTCAATAAAGGCATTGCTTATCTTACTGAGGATAGAAAGCAGGAAGGGCTGGCTCTTAGATTGTCCAATCGTGAAAATATTCTGTCTTCGATAATAACTAGATTATCAAGGTTCGGTTTTTATTTCCCTAGAAAAGGAAACAAAATAATAACGGAACTCTATAAAAAGTTAACCATATATCCTCATGATCCCAATATAGGCACGTCGAACCTTTCTGGTGGAAACCAGCAAAAGATTTTGCTTGCAAAATGGCTTTCTACTAAACCTAAAGTTTTGATATTGGATGAACCTACTAGGGGTGTTGATGTAGGCGCTAAGAAACTGATTCATGAAACGATCGTTAAACTCGCTGAAGAAGGCGTAGCTGTGTTAGTGCTTTCATCCGACTTACCGGAATTGGTGACACTCTCTGACAGGATAATTGTAATAAAACAGGGGCGCATCATTGCAGAGCTTAAAGATGAACTTGATGAAAATAAAGTGCTGTTGGCAGCCAACGGGTAAAGGAGTGTATTTATAGTGATGAATGTCAAAACTGATATGAAAGAAGACAGCAGAAAAACAAAACAGAATGCTGTTACTGTTTACTTTACAAAATTCGGAGTGCTTGTTATGATTGCAGCTTTGGCGGGTATAGGAATGATGGTATCGCCAAACTTCATGAGCTGGAAAAATTTACTCAACATATTAAATGCTGTTTCTTACCTTGGAATCGTTGCTACAGGTATTTCTTTTGTAATTTATGCTGGTCAATATGGCGACCTGTCAGCTCCTATGACAATGGCTATGTCTGGTGTAATATGTGTAGAATTTATGAGATACGGATTAATTTACGGTATTATTGCTGCAGTGCTCACAGGTGTTATTATTGGTCTCATAAATGGATTTCTTGTGGGTAAACTTAAAACGAACGCAATTATCTGGACTTTGGCTATGAATTTCATACTGGAAGGACTTGTGCGATGGTCCTATAAAGGAACGCAAATATACCCTGATATGGCAAATGCTAAAACATATACAACAGGGTTCTTCCTTCCACTTATGGCTAAGCTAGATCCAAATATTCTAAAACTAGACCTCAAATCAAAAGCTGCAGCTTTTAATGGACTTGCAGCAACCTATCCACTAGGATTGCCATTGGTTTTGTTTGTAATGTTTGCAGTGATGATCATTGGCTTCATAGTGATGTCAAAAACAACTTTCGGTAATCAACTTAAAGTTGTAGGTTCAAGTTACAATGTTGGTAAAATGTCAGGTATCAATTGCACTAAAACAATTATGTTAGCATTTGTGGCATCTTCAGTTTGTGCTTCCATTGCAGGTATTTTCTTAACGTCACTTAATCAGGTCGGGGCTTTTTATATAGGTCAGGGCTATGACTTTATAGCTGTAACAGCTATAATCCTCGGTGGAATGAGTCTTGCAGGAGGCAGGGGAAGTATTGTTGGGGTGTTCGGTGGTGTATTTACACTTGGTCTTATAAGTAATATTCTGACGCTGTTTGGAATCGGAACATTTACCCAGAAGATGATTACAGGAGTAATATTTATTATTGTTGTAGCTGTAAATGCCAGTTCTTTAAGAAAGTTGGGGCGTGATTATGCGTAAAACAAAAAATACTTCAAATGTTTTAGTATTAAAAAGATTTGACAATTCCAAAATTTTTGAAAGTTTAAATGACAACAGAATATATGTATTTCTAATACTCGTTTTCATAATAATGTCGATTGGCAAACCACAATTCTTAGGACCGGGTAACATCGTTCCAATGATTAAAACTAGTTTATTACCAATTTTAGTAGGAATTGGATTTACGTATGTAATGATTGGCGGCAATTTCGATTTATCTGTAGGCGCAGTTATAAATGTAGGTGCATGTATTGTAATGGGCGAGTTCAATAGATTTTTTGCAATATTTGGTGGCGACGCAGGTGGTACAAAAGTATTAGTATTGTCTTGGGTGATAGCAATTGCTGTGGCACTTGCTGCAGGCGCTGCTGTAGGACTCATCAATGGACTTCTAGTAGCAAAAGGTAAGGTGCATTCCTTTATTGTAACTATTGGTATGCTCACCACATTATCAGGCTTCGTTTATACGTACTGCAAAGGAAATACTATTAGTGCTGATAACTCCAAATTCGTAGATATTTTAGAAAAACCATTTCTAAATGTTCCTTATCTACAAGTTATTACAATTAGATTTGTAATTGTTGTAATAGTACTTGTGTTTTTTGAGATACTATTACTAAGAACAAAATGGGGAAGAGCATTGTTAATGGTTGGAAGCAACAAAGAGGCTTCTTGGCAAGCAGGCATTAATACTGATAAAAAAATAATATGGAGCTTTGTGATTTCATCTTGCACAGCTGCACTTGCAGGAATATTATTTGCTATATCGATGAACGCTGCAGTTCCCAATTATGGAGAAAGAGGTATTAACCCTCTGATGTTAGTATTGGCTGCAACTATTATTGGTGGAACTGTAATGACAGGAGGAAGTGGAAGCGTAGTTAAAACTGCAGCTGCAGTTATTACCATTCAATCGATTTTCAATGGGCTTATCATGATGGGGCTTGGTTTTGACGCTCAAGTTCTGGCAGCAGGTGTCCTTTTAGCCCTAGTTGTTATTTATGAATCCTACTCACTTTACAAGCAAGGCTTGAAAAAAGGTGAGAGAGTAGCTTTATTAGAAGAGGCTGCTGAATTAAAAGCAAAGAAAAAAATTGCAAAATCCAATGCTTAATCAAAGTCGCATTAAACGGCAATAGCCGTTTAAATAAAAGGAGGAACTAAATATGCAAAAGAAGCTCTTAGTTGTAATGTCAGTAGCACTTATCACATCTATTATGGTATCATTTACTGGATGTGGAACAAAAACTCCAGCAGAAACTTCTACTGCTGCAAGTACTTCGGTAGCCACAGAGAGTAGCGCTGCAGGTAGCACTGCAAGTAGTAACCTTGAGGAGTCCCTCAAGATAGACGTTTCAAATGTAAAAGGTAGTGATGGTCAGATATTGCTGAAGTATGGAGTAACAAGAGATGTAGCACCAAAGCCAACTGAAAAAACAGCTTTGGATATGTGGAACATTGAGTATGCTGGCAGACAAACTGTAAAAGAACCTATGATAGCTTCACCTAAAACTGGTATTATTGGAAAAAGAGTTATAATGATTCAACAGTCTGAACATCCATACTGGACAGCTGTAAGCAACGGAGCAAAAACGGCTGCTGATGCGTTTAAAGTCAATTTTGAAATGTGGAACCCAAATGGCGATTTGAACCAGCAGAATCAGTTTATTGACAAGGCTATTGCAGAAAAAGTGGATTTTGTTTTACTTGCTCCCTTAGATGCAAAAGCAGGTGTTCAGCAGTTTAAAAAATTGTATGATGCAGGAATACCCGCTATGCCATTTAATATGATTCCTACAGATGAAGCTATGAAATATGCTGTAGCAATATCTGCTCCAGACGATTTTGGACAGTTCAGATTGTTAGCAGAAAGCCTTGCTAAGTCTGTAAATGGAAAAGGCGGAGTTGCTTATATAACTCATATTCCTGGTGGATCTCCTTATTTTGCACGTACAGTTAGTGTTCAAAACTTCTACAAAGAAAAATATCCTGATATGAAAACTCTTGATACACAGTCACCTGGATTTGATGCTCCTAAGTGCAAACAGGTTGTAGCTGACTGGATCACAAGATTTGGAAAAGATTTGACCTGTATCGTTTGCGCTGATGACTCTGCACAAGCTTTAGGGGTTACCCAGGCACTTGAAGAAGCAGGAAGAACAGACATAAAGGTTGTTGCTGCTGGTAACTCTAAAGTTGGAATGGATTTAGTAAAAGCTGGTAAGGTATTTGCTATTACTTATCAATCCGCTGAAGCAGATGGCGCTATCCCTATGAAAATTGTTGCAGATTACTTTAATGGTATTGATCTTGGTCCAAATGCAGCATTCTTTCTTCCACAGGCTATAATCACTAAGGAAAATGTTGATAGTTTCATGCCTGCACAATGGTAATAAAGAAGTAATAAATTTATCCGATGTCTACCGCCGCTAATACTCCCACTTCTACAAGTGGGAGATAAGCGGGCGCTATGACCCTGGACAACGATTTCTAAGATTTAGAGGGAGTAAAAACTCCTCCTGAATCCAAGAACTCTGTTTATAATGAGTTCTAATTATTACTCTGTAGATAAGATCAAGGTTGCTGACTCAAGATGTTTTTTACTGAGGTAGCAACCTTTATTTTATCCGATGTCTACCGCCGCTAATACTCCCACTTCTACAAGTGGGAGATAAGCGGCGCTATGACCCTGGACAACGATTTCTAAGATTTAGAGGGAGTAAAAACTCCCCCTGAATCCAAGAACTCTGTTTATAACCTGAAAGTAGTATCTAAATATTGTTTCTTGAATTGATAATGTAATGTGAGAACACTAAAGGCAAATCAGGAGGTGAAAAACATGAAAAAACTACTTGCACTTCTCCTTGTGATTACGACGGTTGGAACACTTCTCACAGGATGCGCAGGTTTAGGCAAATCTGCACAGAAAGCTTCTGATACTGATACCAAGACAAATACACAAAATAAAAATGCTGAACCAACAAAAAACAGCAATCTTGAGGAGTCCCTAAAAGTTGATATTTCAGGTTTGAAATCAAATGATGGTCAGCCACTTATTCTCCCTCTGGAAATTAAGAAAATTCCTCAGAGACCTGAGGACCCTTTAAAATTGCCTGAGACAAATCCACTACACTGGTTTGACGCGGAGTATGCAGGATGGAACATTGTAAAGATAAATACACCAAAATCTCCTGCTAATGGCGCAATAGGCAAGAGGGTAGTAATGATCGCTGCTGGAGAACATCCATACTGGACAGCTGTAGGAATAGGCGCAAAGAAAATCGCAGATGCTTATGACATGGACTACACAATGCTAAACGCTAACTATGACTTGAATTTGCAGAATCAGTTAATTGATAAAACTATAAATGAAAAGCCTGACATGATCATTCTTGCCGCAATTGATGCAAAAGCTTCAGTTCAGCAGGCAAGAAAAATAAACCAGGCTGGTATTCCTCTTATAATGTTCAACACAATACCTGATACGGAAGCCTTAAAGTATGCTCTGACATTTACGGGTCCCGATGACTGGGGTCAGTTCAGGATGCTTGCTAGAATATTTGCTGATAAGCTAGGAAAAAAGGGCGGAGTTGCGTATCTGACACATATGCCGGGAGGTTCACCTTACTTTTCGAGATTGATGGCACCAATCACAGAATTATCAACTTATGCCCCTAACATTAAGACACTAGATGTGCAATCTCCAGGATTTGATGCGCCAAAAAGTAAACAGGTTGTTTCTGACTGGATTATGAGATTCGGTAATGATATAAACGGTATTGTCTGCGCTGATGACTCATCACAGATTATTGGTGCGATCGAAGCCTGCAAAAATGCAAACAGGAAAGATATTGTAATTGTTGCTGCAGGAAACTCAAAAATAGGAATGAATGCTATTGATTCAGGTGATTTATATGCCAGCACTTACCAATCGGCAGAAGCAGATGGTGCTACACCTGTAAAAATGGCAGCAGACTGGTTTAACGCAAAGGAAATTCCAAATATAGCGTACCTGACCAAGCATCTTATAACAGAAGATGATGTTCAAAAATATATGCCAGCACAATGGTAAAAAGAAAATATTACATTTACATCAGCAGTATGTAATACGTTGAATAAATCAAATAAATCGAAGCGAAAGGAATGAATATAATTATGAAAAGATATGGATCAGTTATAAAAGTAGATCTCGATAAACTTGAGGAGTACAAGCGCCTTCATGCAAATCCATGGCCGGAGATAAACGAAAAGATTAAGGAGTGCAATATCAATAACTATTCCATCTATTACAATGAGGGCTATCTTTTCAGCTATTTTGAATATGTCGGGAATAATTATGAGACTGACATGGAAAAAATGGCGGCAGACCCAATTACCCAAAAGTGGTGGGATTTGTGCAAACCTTGCCAAATACCTCTGCAGACAAGGCAAGAGGGTGAATGGTGGGCAGATATGGAAGAAGTTTACCATTTGGATTAGAATAATTATGGAAGAAGGTTTGTATTATGCATAAAAAACATGTTGGATTTTTGCTTAATTTATTTAATTTGAAAAGTCTCAAGATTAAATTAATTGCTGCTTTTTTACTCCTGATTTTTATACCTGTTGCTTTTATAGCTTATATTTCTGTTAGCTCTGCATCGGACGATCTTATCGGAAAAGCAGAGGAAAGTCTGTCTAATGCAACAAAGCAGTCTGTGAGTTACTATGAAGCCAGTCTAAATAACATAAAGATGGGTTATGTATCACAGATCATTGAACATGACAGCTTGTTCAATTGGTTGAGATTAAGTGTTAGAAATGACAAATTAGCGGATTATGACGCTCAAATCAAGGCCAAAAGTGTTATTTCCAGAATTGGTGCTAGCTATCAGAACTCTCTAGACAGAATTGTGACCATCAGAAGCGATAACAGTTGTATTTCCTACATGGGGAATTTTAATGAAAGTATGAATCTAGCAAATACAGATATATATAAGAGGGCAACTTCCTCCAAAGATGGAATATGGATAGAGGATATGGATAAAATTTTAAAGAACAATAATAATTTATATGTGCTATCTTATGCCAAAAAAGTAGTTGACAGCGCCAATAATGAAACTGCAGGCATAGTACTTATAGACATTAAAGAAGGAGCTTTTCTAGATATTCTCTCAAGTGTGCATGTGGGTAAAGGATCAGTAACATATGCTATCACAAAGAATCAGAAAGTAATCGCATCACTAAATAACCCTTTAAAGGATATAGATATAGAAAAAAATACAATTCTGAAATCGGCAGTCGAGTTTTCAAAAGGAAAAGATGAGTATATTTACAATCAAAAATATAATGATATAAATTATATCGTCTCATTATCAAAGTCAGCTACGACAGGATGGGTTTTTGTAACCGCACAACCTCAAAATGAGATACTTTCGGTAATTAATACCATCAGAATAAAGGTTGCATTGCTTGGAATTGTATTTATTGTTGTAGCAGTAATCATTGGCTTTATGCTATCCTTATCAATAACAAAAGCTCTGGATAAAGTTAAAGCTAGTATGGAAAAAGCCAAGATGGGTAATTTGTCAGTATACATAGATATTAAAAGATCAGATGAATTGGGTCAACTGGCTGATAGCTTCAATTCCATGATAAGAGAGATAAGGGATCTGGTATATAAAGGTAAGGATGTAGCCGAAAGGGTTCACTTATCTGCTGAGGAAATAAGTAGTATAAGCACTCAAACAAGCCACATTTCACAAGATATTTCTAAAACCATACAGGAAATTGCCTACGGAAGCTCAGAACAGGCAGCTGAAGCGGATAAAAGCCTTGGGTTGGTTATGAAATTTGCAAAAGAGATAAGTAATGTTGTTGAAAGTGTTAGTTTAATGGAAAATGTCTCTCAGAATGTTAGAAGGATTACATCAGATGGAATAAAAGCTACTGAGAATTTAAGCAAGAAGACAGCTGAAACGAATAGTATGACGGTTTCAGTTGTTAACAAAATCGAACAACTGAATGTGCTTGTTAGGGGTGTAAACAGGATAACCAAGCTTCTCGATGGGCTATCAGAACAGACGAAGTTATTGGCTCTCAATGCTTCTATTGAGGCCGCAAGAGCTGGTGAAGCTGGAAAAGGATTTGCTGTGGTTGCAGATGAAGTTAGAAAGCTAGCTGAGCAGTCAAGCAGCGCTACAAAGGAGGTAAATAACACTATAAAGCAAATATTTAACGAAACGCAGGTTGCCACCGAAATGGTAAAAAAGGCTGAAAATGCCATGAAGGAACAGTATAGTGCGGTAGGTGATACTTCAAAGATGTTTGAGAGCATATCAAAGGCCACCAATGTACTTGCAGGCAATATAGTTAAAATTTCAGAAGAAGTGAAGATAATGGATATTCATAAAAACCAGGTATTTTCGAGTATTGAATCAACATCTGCAGTGACTGAGGAAACAGCAGCATCAACAGAAGAGGTGACAGCATCCACTGAAGAACAGCTTGTATTGATTCATAATTTAGATGAAATGGCGCAGCAATTGAAAACACAGGCAGGCATCTTGATGGGTCAAATGGATAAATTCAAGTAAGATTTAAAAACCCTTTCATCCGAATACAAATTGAAAAGAAACACTATAAGAGTTATATCAATATATTAAAATTTGGAGGAGGAACTTAAATTGAATCATATAGAACGTTTTTATGCAACAATAGAAAGAAAACCTGTTGACAGGCCGGCATCCTGGCTGGGAATACCTGATAAAAAAGCATTTAATGGATTGTTCCAGTATTTTGGTGTGAACTCCATAGAAGAACTAAAATTAAAAATAGATGATGATGTATTCAATGTTGAGATGCCTTACCATTCTCCTACAAGTGATGCTATTTATTCCGCTTTTAATTTTGCAAAGGTTAGTCATGCAGACCCTGATGAAAGAACTTTGACAGCTCCAGGCTTTTTTGAGGATTATGAAGATGTGGACAAGGTGAATGACTTTGATTGGCCAGATCCAGAAAAGTATATATCTAAAGAAGAATGCAGGATGGTTGTTGAAAAGGCACCGAAAGACGCCGCAGTATTAGGTATTCTTTGGTCATCCCACTTTCAGGACACCTGTGCGGCATTTGGTATGGAAACTGCTCTTGTAAAAATGATGACAGAGCCGGAAATGTATAAGGCGGTTGATGATAAAATCTTGGCTTTTTACCTCAAAGCCAATGAAATATTTTATGAGGCAACAAAGGGAAAGCTTCATGGGGTTCTTATCGGAAATGACTTGGGAAGTCAGACAGGGCTTATGCTTTCACCAAATCTTATAAGGGAATTTGTAATTCCAGGAGCAAAGAAGCTGATTGCTCAGGCAAAAAGCTATGGGCTAAAAGTAATTTATCACTCATGCGGATCCATATATGATGCAATTCCTGATTTGATTGATGCTGGGGTAGATGTAATCCATCCAATTCAAGCCCTTGCAAAGGGTATGGAACCTGCCAGGCTTAAAGAAACATTTGGAAGCAAGGTGTCTTTCTGTGGTGGAGTAGATGCTCAGGATTTGATGGTCAATGGAAAACCTGAAGAAGTATGGAGAAAAGTTCAGGAGCTTAAATCAATATTCCCTACGGGCCTTATAATCTCTCCTAGCCATGAGGCTATACTTTCCGACACCAATCCTGCAAATATTAAGGCGCTTTTTGAAGCTTTAAAATAATAATAAAATATAAAGGTACAGGTTTAATCACGATAACATTCATACTGATATATAAAAATGGGAGGTATTGAGAATGGGTAAAGCTAATGAAAAAATTCAGCGCATGAAGGCTGCTCTTTCGCACAAAGAAGGAGACAGGGTTCCGATAAGCGACTTTTTTTGGACAGGACACATGATAAAGGCAAGAGAAAAATTTGGGGCGGATTTTGACCCTTATCGTGCTTATGATCTAGATTATATTGTAATAACTCCAAATCTGGACCCCCATATACAGCCGTTTGAGATCATTGAAGAAAAAGAAGGACATATTATCCTTAAAACCGGATTTGGTGCTGTCGTCAAGAGATCTGGTACTGCCCCGATGCCGCACTACGATAGCTTCTCAATTAAATCAGCTGAAGAAATGGAGAAGTTCCAGTTTGACGACCCTGCAGATCAAAGACGGTTTTACCAGGGTGGAGACGACCAGATTAACTGTGTAGGAGATGCACTTGCCCGTAACATTCCGGCATGGGATACACGTCTAAATGCTTATGTGGAGGATTTCGCAGTGTTTGGCTCTATTTGTGAGCCTTATGAGTATCTATGGAGGTGCATTGGAACAGAGAATGCCATGTATTGGATGCTGGAAGAGCCGGAAATGTACATGGCATTTGTTGACAGGATAGGGGATTTTCTCGCAGAATTTTTGAAGGCACAGATAAAAGCAAGCAACGGACGGCTCTCTGGCATGTATATTTGGGGAGATGTAGCCTATACGAAGGGAATGCTTTTCAACCCTAAAACATGGAGAAAGATATTTAAGCCACATGTTAAGAAGTTAATAGATATCTGCCATGAAAATAACCTGATGATCATTTACCATGGTTGCGGCAATGCGACTCCTATATATGATGATTTTGTGGAGATTGGTCTTGATGCATACAATCCTTTGGAAGTAAAAGCGGGACTTGATGTGGTAGAGATCAAGAAAAGATATGGAGGGAGATTGGCTTTCGTAGGGAACATTGATGTTAGGGTTCTGGAAAAAGGCAATCCGGATGAAATAAAGAGAGAAGTATTGTACAAGCTGCAGGCAGGCAAGAACGGAGGATGGATATTCCAGTCCGACCATTCAGTTAGCAGCGATGTTGAACCTGAGAGTTATGCACTAGCTGTCAAATATTTAAGGGAATATGGAAATTATCCTCTTGATTTGGACAAGATACAGGAGGAATTAAAAAGATTACCAATTTTTCAGGCATAATTTATTTTTTTCTTTGACAAGTTAGCGAAGTAACTACAAGCCCACAAGTAAAGGTATCTTGCTAAGTCGCAGACGAAATCTTGTGCATCCCAAATTGAAACAGAAATCATAAAATACCCCCTGGTGAATATACATTAACATGTCCTATTCACCAGGGGGTATTTTTTTACCCTTCGAAATTGTGTTTTATTATATAGTTATTCCTTAGCATATTTTGTGCTTTGAACTTGGAAGGCTAGATATTCCATTCAATTAGTATTAGGGAGGGTAAAATGAAGAGATTTGGTTGCTATATCATTTTGATGATTATTATTGTTGTATTGCTACCTTTGATTATAGTTCGTAGTTGCGCCACAGTGGAAGAGCCAAAACCTTCTGAAAATGAAAGCAATATTACTATAAATGTATACATAGCAGATCAGAAAAAAGTAGTCAAAATGCAATTGGAGGAGTACTTATTAGGGGTAGTTGCAGCAGAGATGCCAGCATCATTCGAAATAGAGGCACTAAAAGCCCAGGCAATTGCTGCAAGAACGTATGCACTGGGAAGGGAAGTCAAAATATATGGCTCTGGAGCTGCAGATATCCTACATAGCGGTGCGGATGTATGCACCGATCCTGCTCATTGTCAGGCATGGATAAGCAAGGATACAGCAATGAAAAGGTGGGGATTGCTTTATTCCTTCAAAAATTGGAATAAGATATGTAAAGCTGTAAATGCTACCTCGGGGCAAGTAATAAAATATAATAATGTGCTTATAAACCCACTATTTCACGCCAATAGCGGAGGACACACTGAAAATTCAGAGGATGTTTGGGAAGGGACTGCCGAACCATATCTAAGGGGAGTAGAGAGTTTTGGAGAGGATACCTTTTCACAATATGAAAATCAGGTTATATTAGAGCAAAAGGATATGATCAAGGTACTTAAAGAGTTTAATCCTAAGCTAGAATTAAAGGAGAAAGATATATTATCAAATATAAAAATCCAAGAATATTCCTCTGGAGATAGAATACTGGAAATGAAAATTGGAAATATTACTATGAAAGGTACCGAATTTAGGGAATTATTTCAGCTTAAATCTGCAAATTTCAAGCTAGCACAGCTCCCAAATGAAAAAATATCTATAACTACTTTGGGCTATGGACATGGAGTAGGTATGAGCCAGTGTGGAGCAAATTATTTAGCCAAAAAAGGCACTAGTTGTATAGACATTTTGAAGTATTATTATAAAGGTGTTGAGATTACAAAAGATTAAATTAAATCACTCCATTTAAATGTATATTGTTGGGGATAAAGGAAACAATATTTAATGGAGGTGGAATATATATTATGAAGAAACTTATTCCAGATGAAAACAATTGGAAAGACAAGCTGTCGAAATTCTTTAATAATAAAGGATTTTATGT
>DATCID010000096.1:0-5177 GCA_036507975.1 Ruminiclostridium sp. | reverse complement strand
CTAGTAGAACCAGTGTAGGTCTGAATTGTTTGAAGTGGATTCCACGAAGCGAACCATCAATACCTCTAATCATAATACAGGCATCAATACCATTATTGCCCTTAATCCAAATCTCATTATTATTCCAACGGTTACCTTTTACAATCCCAAAATCTTCTATTAATAATTGATTAGTTTCTAGCTCATCTTTAATCATATCAAGAAATGGTAGAGCAATCATTTCAGTAGCAGATATTATTAATGTAAATTGAGATTTATTATATAAGGTTGCATATAGCGGAAATAGGAATGAGTTAATGGTAGATTTACCATGTTCTCTTGGAAGCCCAAAAGCTTCTATAAGGCCTTTATTTGAGAGCATATATTTTAATTCTTCAAATAGCTCCTTGTGGAACTGTCCAAACTTTCTATCAAAATATTTGGGGAAGTAG
Source organism: Ruminiclostridium sp. (assembly GCA_036507975.1). Classification (GTDB taxonomy): domain Bacteria; phylum Bacillota; class Clostridia; order Acetivibrionales; family DSM-1351; genus Ruminiclostridium. The sequence continues at coordinate 4,746 of DATCID010000096.1, read as the reverse complement.
CATAACGAAAAATATTGAATGTCCATTTCTCCAATCAACTTGCGAAGCTCTGAAAATGAAAACTCCTCAACCAGTTCTTTAATCTTGGTGGAGGAGAAATATTTGTTCATATATTGTTTTAGCAGTTGGTTCTGTCTTTGTATCTCTATTTTTTGTTCATCGTTTAGGTTCATCAAAGCCTCCTTTCAATAGGTACTCATTGAATATCAATCTTTTTCTCAATCAACACACATACTTCATTGAGTAGATCTCCATCTTGAATTTTGAAGTTGTTTTCACGAAGAAACTTCAAAAACTCGACAGGAATGCTCTCTCTTGAATTAACCTGATTAGAAACTATAAACTCGTTTATTAATATATTAACTTGCTCCATATCTTCTTTGTTTAATATCTGCATATACACGCTCCTGTAATTCACATAAGACTATTATATCAGATTTTCAGCACAAAACTATTACAAAAATTTCCATGCCATCTGCTGTCGGTCTGTTTTGTACACATAGAAGCACCCCTCCCATTGGAAGAGATGCTATTGTTTACCTCTGTTTTACCAAACCAATCCGTTCAAAGCATCTATTTTGTCCTGCTCAGTGGTTTGCGTATATCTTATTGTTGTTAATATTGATGCGTGTCCAAGCAGGTCTTGTATCATCGTAATTGGAACACCATTTGTAATCAGCTTATAACCAAAACTGTGCCTAAGATTGTGTGGAGTTACCTTGATATCTAGCTTGCTCCCATATGATTCAAGTATAAGGTTAATAGCATTACGATTATAAGCTCCTCTTTGTCCTATCAGTAGGTTATTTTGAAGAGTTTCAGGTCTTACATCAATATAATTCTCAATTGCTTTTTTTGCATCAGCATTAAGAGGTATCGTTCTATTAATATTCCCTTTTCCTATAACCTTTATATAACTCTTGCTATTGGTTATAGTTATGTCCTGAAGCCGTAAACTGCACAATTCGCTCACCCTTACTCCTGTTGCAAGCAGAACCTCTATTATGCATATATGCTGCTTGTTACCTTTCCTATGAATAATCTTTCTAAGAAGGCTTAAGTCATTGGCTTGTAAGCCCTTATATTCCCCTTTGTCTCGATTTTTTACAAGCTTCAAAGTATATATATCCGCCAGAATATGCTCGTTACAAAGGAACTTACAAAAAGAGTTCAAAGAAGCAAGCTTACGATTGGTGCTGAGTATTGATTGATTTCCATCAAGTAAATATTTCTTATATTCAATCAATAAAAGCTCATCAATCTCTGCAATGCCGCTGTTTCTTCCTGCCAGCCAGTTTATGAATCCTTTTGTATCCCTTATATAGCAGGAGATAGTATTTTCACTAAACTCTTCCTTGTATAGACTTACTTCAAACCCTTTCAAATCAATCATATGAACACAACCTTTCTTTATTTTTGGTGTGTTCATGTTACCGTACAAAGCACCTGTAATCAACTCAATTTAGAATACATAACCATAACTATGGATTGAGTTCAGATAGTGGTTACTTATTATCAACTGCTTCTGAATCAAAGCTATCTTCAATTAGAAACCCTTCATCGACTGTTTCATGAACTTCATAATCTGCTTCAATAACCTCATCATTAATCATATTTAGAAACATTTGTTTGCGAGTGCTCTCCAAAGCGGTTGTATCGAATATAATTTCCTTTCTGTCGCCCCATTCATCCTTCTTGCGGTTCTTTAACCAGAAGGCTTGAGCAGAAGCGTTTGGCGGCATATATCGCCTCACCTTTTCAATTCGTGTTCTTTTTTTCCCATTTCGGTCTTCTTCAATTATAGTTTTAATTTCTTCATACTCAAAACCAAGAGCAGATTTTAAAACCGCATTTTCCACCTGATTATCTATAACAGCCTTGCCCGCCGATACAATGACATTAAGCTCATCGTGTTCTTTCATATAAGTGTACCAAGAGTCGGGACTTATGCCTAGCAACTCACACATATTTTCATTGGTCTTACCTTCCATACACCAATCTCGAATCTCAGCCAAACGTGGGAATACATTAGTTAACCACTTTGTATTATTTTTACCTCTTGTACCCATAAATTTCACCTCCAATAAAAAAAGAGCATTGTTATAGGCTCTCTTAGATTTACTTCATTATTTAAGAATTATGTGCAATAGTTACACTACAAATTGATGTTTGTCTTTTGCATAATTACCTCATAATCTTTTTTATACTTCAATAAGATATATACATACACCTACTGGAAAAATCATATGCCAGAGATATTCGTCATCTTTATGGGAACGAAAGATGACGAATATCTCTGGTTTTGAACTCTGATTTCAAAATCTAAACAAAGCCAATTTTGCAGGTGAATTCCTTAATTATCTGGTATACTCAGTGGTATAATCTTCTACTTTGTGCCACTTATTTTTGAATTTAAAATATAACTCGCCATCTCTTTCTTCAGTTATACAAGTATATGTTCCCCATCCAGTAGTGATTTGAACCCAATTCAAAATATTATTAGTATTTATTACCTGCATTTTATTACCTCCAAATTCCTATTTATCGGTATGATAAGCAATTGTTAGTCCTTAATTTTTTACTGTTGAACATAATTCTACAAATGCGTCATATCATATCCTTGTACTCCATTATAATTCTATCTCCCAAATTATTCAACAACAAGAAAAAGAGCCTCTCTCAAAGCCCCTTATCCCTGCAATCTTTACTTCAATATCCCAACCTTCTCATCAAACTCGTCACTCAAATCTTCATCCAAAGCCCAGAACCTAACCAGTTCAATGTACATATCTCTTATCTGCTTCAAATCCTCTTGTGCATCCTCATTTCCAAGCACACAAACTTTTTCAATAGCTGTAGCCATTAATCCCTTCAAGGTATCCAGTATTAATTTTTCAGTCTTCATATCCAGCAATCCCCTTTCCATATTTGGTTAGGTAGTACATTAACTCTGAAGCCACTTAAAGTAAAGTTGAAATAATATATCCATTTAGCTTCGCCAGTAACCCTTTTGTTAATTGCATCCAGCAACTACCCTACCAATATAAAAATATCGCCCCACAAGCCAACGTGAAGCGATACTAAAGGAATATATGTGCTATTTAGTAGCTACCTTTTCAGGTTTACTTCCACTTCTGAATGCAGCGTTACCTTCCAACCTTTCAAGTAATATCTTCCTAGCAGCTTTATATTCATCGCCGACCATACCAATCCTTATAAGGAAGACCCTAAACGTAAATTTATCATTATCGGTTTCGGTTTTTTTGCTACTTGCTGATTTAGAATTGAGAGCCAGTTGATTTAATAAGCTGCAAAACTGTTCATATGCACTTATTTTCTCAGCATCCAGTGTCGCTCTAAATAATCCGAATATAACCTTATTTTTATCAAATTCAATTCTCCCATCTTCAGTACCAAGAGCCTTAAATATTAGTTCGTTTTTGCTTTCAAATATCTTCTGCAAATTATCCTTAGTCTTATCGGTATGCCCTGAATCTTCAATTGTAACTGTCAATCTGCAACTCTCATTCACGATAGCTCCTGCTTCAATCAACTTTCCAATAGCATCTGGATTCAAAGAATCGAATTCAATCTCAACCTTATAGCCTTCATCAGCTTCTCCTTCGCTTGCTTCAGGAACAATGCTATCATTGAGTTGAACCTTCCAATCTCCAACCATAAAAGCCCTATTAATGCCTCCTCTGTATTGTTGCTTTACCTGTAAGTATTCTGCTAGAACCGTTGCTGTCTCTTTTCTTGTAATTCCCGTTAGACCCATTTGAATTTTCAACATATAAAAATCCCTCCATTTGTATTTGATGTGTACATTAATCACTCTTTACACACATTAAGTCAATACAAATAGGGAGGTTTTTAATTTTTTATATGTATCAATGTATTAACAAAACTCAGACCATCAATCAATCCTTCTTTGTACAATGCTTCAATAATAATTGTATTTCTTTTGCTTATAGCATCTTTAAGTTCAATTATTAAATGCTTCAAATCTTCCCCTTCAGATTGGCTGATGCTGTCAATTAGTTTATCTATCTGTTCATCCAGTTCAAGATATTTTTTCTTATTCTCAAATATACAAGCAATATCGTTTGACCTGTCCTCAATAAAGACCTTCAAGCTATCCATCAAATATGTATTATCCATTTTCATTCACCTAATCCTTAAATATTAGTGTCATGTTAACTCTAATGGAAACTAAGGTAAAGGTTTTAATGAATATTATTTTGCTATAAGGTCTATGTACCTTATTTTTTCGCCATCCCTTATTAAAAACACATCAGCATCGCTACCAACTTTATCAATATATCTTTTTACAATTACATCTATATATTTACAATCCAATTCCATCATTCTGCATTTCCTTTCTGATTCTTCACAGGCAATCAAGGTAGTCCCCGAGCCTCCAAATAAATCTAAAATTATATCCTTCATATTACTACTGTTTTTTATAGCCCTTAAAACCAAATCCACTGGCTTAGTTGTCGGGTGAAGTTCAGAAACTTTAGGTCTAGGACAATCCCATACATCAGTCTGCTTTCTATCGTCAAGTGGATGTAATCTAGCCTGACCAACTTTCCAACCATACCATATCGGCTCATATTTTGTGTGATAATTCTTTCGTGAAAGAACCAGAGAATCCTTATTCCAAATAACTGTAGATGACCAGTGGTAATCATTAAGAGTCAACGTAAGCATCATGTTTCCCCATTCCTGAGCGGACATAAAGAT
>DATCID010000095.1:0-11030 GCA_036507975.1 Ruminiclostridium sp. | reverse complement strand
GTTTTCATTGGATCGCCAGCCTTCAATTCACCTGAATTGATCATATCCATAATAGCATTTTTCAGTTGCAAATAAAGTGGCATATTTGAAGCTTTGTCTAGTGTCATATTGTTCCTCCATTAATCCCAACCTTATGCACAGAATTACAAAATGTGTATGGTATAGATTTCCTTTGGCCTTAGCGTAATGGCATTTATTCTTCTTTCATTAAAAGCAATAACTCCAATTTCCTCTTCATTTAGGTTTACATTTCGGACTGAACTTATATCCTTAAAATACTCCATTTCGAAATCACTTTCCTCATTACATGAATTATATACTCTTAAAATGATTCCATCATCCTTTTCTGCCTTCTTAAGTGCAGATAGGATAATACCCTTTCCCTTGATAGTAGCAAATTGCACCTCTTTTGGAAAGGAAACTTTCGAATACTTATCTTCCCTATAAAATATTTCTTTAATCTCAGAATCCTGAACTGCAGGCCTTCCTCCAACAAATTTATGAACGTCTACAGGTTGAAAACAGATTAATAGAGGGTTTTGGAATTCTCTTACTAGTAATGGCAACTTACCTTCTAAATAATCTCCCTTATGAGGACAAAGAGCTATATTGATTTTAGTAGTCCCAATGCATTGGTTACCGGGTACCTGCCAAGTATCCCCTAACGAATTCACTTCTATTTTATCATTAACCCTTAGTAGAGTCATTGCAATGGTTCCGCTTTCCTCCAGAAGGTGTTCATACTCATATACACCTTCGTTTAAAACAGCCAAGCCATATACCCCATCACTTATGTCAACAAAGCCCGAGTTTGGTTGTGTGCCATTTTTTACACCCTCTAAAACATCTCTTCGATCCCTCAAAATAACATCAAATGGTGTTGATGCATATGTATTATCTACGTTCATCCCTGTATTTATAAGTACTCTCAGACGATGATCCTTTGAGGTGTTATTGATATTAAAGCTCACCTCCAGCATAGGTTTAGCTTTTTTAAGGCTCAATAAAATTTCTATCCTGTTGTCTATTAGCTTATCACTTCTTATTCCTTCTTTTCTATTAAAATATTGCGGAAGCATCATATTATATACCATTTTATATTTAGTTTCAAACCCATTTGAGCAAAGGCAACTTATCTCAGGAATAACACCTTCTGAAGTTATGGAATATCCCTTTTCAGCTTTCCCATAAACATAAGAATCTCCGCAATCCTCTGAATCTTCAAGCATTAATACATTACAGAAAAGCTTACTGTTTTCTTTGTATAATAAATCTATTTGTCCGGTTTCATGAACTGTCACTTTTATAAATTCATTCTCAAGTATAGCTTCCTTTTTTATTGTGGCAGTCTGTTTTTCCACCTTAAGTATTCCAGGTATGGCTTTAACAGTCAAGGCTTTATAGCCAAGACCCTTAACTTCCTCCATATAAAAACATATTCTATAGGAATCCACTTCAATAGATCCCGGTAGATTAATAGGGCTAAAAATATTCCTATGCTTTTTCTCTTTAATGAAAGCTATAAAGGGAACATTTTTTCCTTCATTATCAACAATAACAAAGTTCTCTGTCTTCTCCTCCACTGGGAATTGAAGTTCAAGCTCAATTACACCATTTCTACTATTTTCGGTTGTATTAAAAAGAGTTATAAGGTATTCATCCTCTGACAATTCAGCTCTTGAGACATGAGCACTAATAAATTCCATGCCTCTCTGAACCAATGCTTCTCCTGCTTCAGATATACGCCCGAATCTATCCACCATATGCTCATGAACCTCATCCCTACTGCAACCACATATACTGTCATGAGGATGATTCTGAATAAGTAATTTCCATAGGTATTTCATAAAATCAGAAGGGTATTTCCCAGCTGCACCTGCCATTTGTATAAAGGAGTATAAAGGTTCAAGCTTGCATTCTAAAAGGTTTTGGGCTTTTGTATTCAAAGTTTTCAAGTATATCCTTGAAGACAGTGTACCCTGAAGTACTGCGTAATCCTGACCATTTCGCATTTCACCGCAATACTTCGGAACATTTATTTTGTTATTCTCTAAATAGTCCTTTACATCCTCCAAATACTTTTGCATTGTATACTGTTTAATTTGCTTATGGTCGGAAAGACCTATTTCAACCTTATCCAGTATAGGTAGCAGATTTTCCTGGGCTTCTAAATGGTCAACTCCGTTCATCAATAAAAGATACGGTGTTAAAGCTATATTTTCGAAGTCCTTTTCAATCATTTCCAAAAGTTTTAACGATTTACTGATATCTTCAGAAAAACGTTGGGCATTGTTATACCAGTAGGGCATGTGAACTGCCATAACCTTTGATCCATCAGCGCCCTCCCAAATCAATTCCGATGGTTTGGGTTCTTGCCTCAATTCTCCGTCAATTTTTTCAAAAAAGGTATATCCTCTGCCAAAAATGCAGTTATCCATGTTAAAACCTCTTAATATTTGAGGCAGCTGTGAAATCAAAGCAAACTGGTCTGGGGTATATCCAACCCATGTACATTTCCCCATATCTTCTGCTATTTTGCTTCCTATCATTAAGTTTCGTATTGTAGCCTCTCCGCTGGTTAGATAAAAATCATTCTGAACATACCAAGGACCAACCAGTAAACGACCTTCCTTAATATACTTTTTAAGAATATCTACTTTATATGGGCGGATTTCCAGATAATCTTCCAAAACAATGGTTTGGGCATCCATGTGAAAAATATACTCAGGATAATCTCCCAGGACTTCGAGTAGATTATCCATTAAATCCACTAGTCTGAGCCTAAACTTTTCCAGAGGTTCATACCATTCCCGATCCCAATGGGTATGAGAAATAACACAAAAAATCTTATTCATCTTAACATCTCCTTATGATAAATTTTGTCCTTTATCAGTACCTTGATTTCAATACATGGAGGCTCAAATTCAGACTTCATATGGGATTGATTCCTCATCTGAAGTCCGATGTTCACCCATTCAAGCCGAGTCTCATTTAATGCCTATCGTCACAATTTGCGCAGGTTTTAATTTCAACGCAATTATATTTCCATTTAAAGGCACCTCTCCCGTGATCTCCTCATTCAAATTAAGTATATATACCTTTTTCGGCACTTCGTAAAGTTGCAATTCACCTTCCGTTTCCTCGCTAGTACAGTTATATAACCTAACTATCTTCAAATCTTTATCTTTTACTTTAAATGCACTTAGTACAGCTCCGGGAATACTTACTTTTATGAAGGATTGCGAAGTTTTCATAGTTCCCTCATGAGCATCAGTACAAAATGTCTTCATTCCTGTTCTCCAGGTTTCACCATTTGTCATTATTTCGCCAAGTGGTACTGCTCCTGAATTAAACTCCAATGCGTAATCAAAGCTCATATTCCTTATCATAAAGCTCATTTCACCAACAGTTCTTCCTACCTCATTTTTATAAGAGCGAAATAAAGTAAGATATATCGAGTGGCTATCGTCTTCTGATACTTCTACTTCATATAGACCTTTATTGTATAGAGCTAAACAGTTCTCTGCATCTTTCAAAACAACTACTCCCTGGTTAGGAAAAACACCCGTCTCAACTTCTACATAATCATGTCTATCCAGCCTTTTAATCTCTCTTTCTTGAAGGAAAAATGGCGTAGAAGAATAGAACTTATCAGTAGCTAGATAATTTGGGAACATAACTCTCAATCTGTGTTCTTTTATTTTATTGTCAACTTCCGTATGGAATTCAAGTCTTGAACTATCCTTTTTCATTGTTATATATGTTACTATTTCAAATTCAGCCGTGTCTTTTGAACGTTCCAATCCTGTTTCACTCATTTTCACTGGAAGTTTCATAGAATGTACAAGCTTAAATTGTACCGACAATGGACCTTCGTATTCTATAGCTAGATCATTTCTTGAGTTTAGGCTCATGATTCTGGTGTCTTTTAAAGGCTTTCTATAATTCCAGCCATCACCAATATCAGCGCAATCCTCAAAAACGAGAAGATCTCTATACTTTTTCCCAGTTTCCTTATTAAGAACGCTTAAAGTCCCATTGTCTTCAAAAGTCACCTTCAGGAATGCATTCTCCCAGGTTTTATGTCCTGTTTGCATACTTCCAGGGTATCTAGTAGGAGCATTAAATTCTTTATACGAATAATCTCCCAAACCTGGATTTATAGTCTTATATTCTTCATATCCATAAGTATTATAGCCCAGAGACGGGATGATCGCCAAAAACGCAACCTTATACAAATCTTTTTGAGGGAATTCAGGTAATTTTCTAAACTCGAACTTTCCCATAGTAATTCCTTTTTGTGCAGAAAGAAGTTGATACGGTATTTCTTCCCCTTCATAATCAAAAATTTTAAAATTCCCTTGAGAACCGCTTGGAAATTCCAGTTCTACTTCCACAATGCCCTTGTACTCCTGTTGACTACCATTGAAGATTATTATGGCATACTCCTTACCCATTACCTTTGTATTTATCGCATCTGCAATATCTTTAAATTCAATATTTAAGAGTTCCTGACCTATATCCTTTACTTGGTCAAATCTATATTCATTATCTTCATGCACCCTGGTAATGGAACATCCACAAATAGAGTCGTGGGGATGGTTTTGAATAAGCTGTTTCCAGGCTTCTTCGAAAAAGCCCTTTGTGTTCTGAGGTTTAATATAAGAAGCAATCGCTCCAAAGGGTTCCGCCCATCTGGTAAGCAAGGTCTCACATTCATTGTTCATTTGTTTTATATGGACCATGGAGGAGAGAACATTCTTAAGCACCTGATTATTAATGCCTTTTTTGCCAACATTGTATAGTTCGCCTTGAAGAGTATCAAGCTTCACTCCCGATTCTTTCTGTGCTGTTATATAGTCCTCTAATTTACTATGCTTTATTTCAATTTCCTCTATGTTCTCATTTAGAACAGAAAGTATATTAACAAGTTCTGGCTCGATCTCTATGTGGTCAACTCCATCCATCATCAATAGATTGTCGGATACAGCCAGACTTCCAGAAAGTTTTAGTAATTCCTTCATCCTCGAAACAAGCTCTTCTTTTTCATATTTTCTACCATCAAAAGGCCATCTAATAGCAAAATAAAAATTACTGTAGCTCCTATCCTTATCCATCTTTAATACAAGAACGCTGCTTTCATCCGCACCTTCCCAGTGAAAAGCATCCTTTGGATAATCGCCTATACCTCTGTAGAGTAAAGCAGAATCAATTCCAAAGCCTTGAAGAATTTGTGGGAACTGGCTATTGTGTCCGAAAACATCAGTAACATAACCGTTCTTCATTGGTTCAACCCCATAGGCTCTGGAAATTTCAAAACCTTTCTGCAGATTTCTCACAAGAGACTCCCCGGTAACCAAAAACTCATCCGGCATTACATACCATGGCCCAATAATTATACGGCCTTCACTTATTAATGCTTTTAAACGCCCTTCATTTTCAGGACGAATTTGTAGATAATCCTCAATCATAATGGTCTGCCCATCCATATGAAAATACAGATACTCTTTATCGCTTTCCATATGCTCAATAAGCTCATCAACCATATATACAAGTCTTTTGCGATAAGCCTGAAAGGTTTGGTACCATTCTCTGTCCCAGTGAGTGTGCGAAATTACATAGAGATTGTATTTGTTATGCATTTGTTATGCCTCCAATACATTTTAATAACTTTATATTAAGCATTAAGTATAAAATATTAAAAAATAGCTGTCAATAGGAAGGCATAAAAAACAATAATAAAGCACCTAGCCCTTTACCGCTCCGATTAAGACACCCTTAACAAAATACTTTTGAAGAAATGGATAAATACACATTATAGGTAAACAAACTGTCATCAGTACGGCCATTCTTACTGATTCCGGTGATACTTTAACCGAATGTGCTGATGATGCATTCCTATAGCTGTCAATAGTATTTGCGGCAGCATTCTCCTGCAATATCTTGAGAAGATAGTTTTGAAGGGTTAGTAACTTTGAAGATGTAACATAAAACTCTCCTGTAAACCAGTCATTCCAATGAGCTACTCCTGTAAATAGCGCAATTGCAGCAAAAACAGGCATTGAAATGGGAACAATAATTTTTATCATTATTGTAATATCATTAGCCCCATCTATCTTTGCAGATTCTTCCAAGCTAGCCGGCAATCCTTCAAAGAAAGTTCTGAATATTAAAATGTAAAACACATTGTAGATAGAGGGTAATATATATACTAACATTGTATTAAGAAGGTGCAAGTTTTTAAGTGTAATATAGAATGGGACCATTCCACCGCTGAAAAGTGTTGTAATTACCAGGAATAGCAACATTGGACGCCTGATTTTAATATATTTTTTTGATAGCGTATAAGCTGTTATAGAATTGAAAATCAGGGATAGCACAATTCCGATTACAGTACGAAATATGGTCACACCGTAGCTTCTAGTTATATTTGCTCCATCAAAGACAGCTTGGTAGTTTGCTAAGGTAAATTTCCTTGGGAAAACAGTAATCCCACCCTTAAAGCTATCGCCTGCTTCGTTCAAGGACAACGCAAGCATATTAAGAAAAGGGAAGATAGTTATTAATGCAAGTAGAATTAAAGCAGTATATATAGTAATATCTAGTATTCTGTCTCCTGTGCTCTTTTTTTTCATCATTTAATCCTCCCTTACCATAAACTTGTTTCAGAATATTTTGAAGCTAATTTATTAACAATTACCATAAGTATCAGAGAAATAACTCCTGTAAAAATTCCTACTGCAGCGCCATATCCATACTGTCCTCGCTGAACTCCAATAATCATAGTGTAAACATCAAGTACATCGGTTACCTCTGCCACTGCTCCATTTCTAAGTGTCCAGATTTGGTCAAAGCCAGCTTGCATGATTCCACCAACTCTAAGTATGAACATCACCATTATTGTTGGCAATATACCTGGAATCGTTATATTCCAAATCTGCCTTAGTCTGCTGGCTCCATCAACCATAGATGCTTCGTATACCTCAAAATCTAATCCAGCTATTGCAGCTAAATATATTATAGAACCAAACCCGGCTTCTTTCCAAACATCTGTAATAACTATAAGTGGCCAGAACATTTTGGGATTTACCATAAAAACTTGCCTATCTCCGCCAAATAAACCTGTTAATGCATCATTAGCTAATCCATCATAAGCAAAAAGCTTGTAAATAATATTAGCTATAATGACCCATGAAATAAAGTGCGGAAGATAGGTTATTGTCTGTATAGTCTTTTTGAAAGACTTATTTTTTATTTCATTAATCATCAATGCAAGAAATATTGGCGCAGTAAATCCAAAAACAATTTTGAGTAAACTTATTCCTATAGTATTGTAAAAAAGTCTACCCAGTTGATAGTAAGAGAAAAACTGTCTAAAATACTCAAGTCCTACCCAAGGGCTTTTTGATATTCCAAGACCAGGTTTTAAATCCTTAAACGCAATCTGTATCCCATATAAAGGAACAATCCAAAATACAGCATAAAATATGAGACAGGGCACTAAAAATAAATAAAGATATTTATGTTCTAGAATATTTATATATAAATCTTTAAAATACTTAACAATATTTGTTTTGGTATTTGGTTTAATATTCATTACTTTTCTTGTACTCACGCTTAACCTCCTGTTATTGAACCATTGAGTTTACCTGACTGCTTTATTATAGCACCGGGCAATCATGATACAAATAAGACAAAATAACAAAGTCTTTTAAAAAATAACAATGTTATTTTTCTTCTTGAACCTTTATGTTATATGATTTCACACTTTGCACTTTAGCATTAACTGGGTTTCCCAATCTTTTCATAACTTAGTTAGCACTATCAGCCTCTCCCTGTATTCAGATGGCGCCATTCCTGTATAGTCCCTGAAAATAGTACTGAAATAGGGAGTATTGTTATACCCTACCTTTTGTGCGATTTCGTAAACTTTCATGTTCGGGTCCTTCAACATTTCCTCTGCCTTCTCCATACGTAGTTTGGTCAAAAACGTGAGTATTCCAATTCCTGTTTCCTCTTTAAAAATGGCCCCTATATAGTTAGGTGAAATAAAAATTACCTTAGAAAGCTCTTTTGTCGTCAAATCCTCACTGTATTTTTCATTCATTATCTCGATGATTTTATCCACTATCATTTGGTTTTTGCTTTTCTTTTTCAAGTTGACAGTCTCAATGATGGCTGCAAAGATATTTGTCATCCACTGCTTGACATCAGCAATAGTTTCGAACTTCAAAAGCTTGTTCCATACCAGGACACCGTCTCCAAGCACATCATCAAAGGTACAGTTTATTTCATTGAGAAAACGCATAGCCGAACACATGATGCTAATGCACACATTCTGAATATAGTTCCCGGATATATTCTTGCTTGGCAATATGCTGTCAAACAGTTCATTCATTAGCTCATAGACTTTTTCTGGGCTTCCTAACCTAAGGCACTTTACAACCTTGTTGTCCAGCATTTTTAGGTCAATCTCCGTATTTGCACTTGAAAACTGCAAATAGTCAATATTGATTATTTGGCCTTTCATGTTGAAAAGCTTATATTGGAGTGCATTTCTGGCCTCTTCATGTAAAATCGACAGCCCGTTCAATTCATCACAAGTGCTGCTGATTCCAATCGTTACCGTTATGTTCATCTCTTCAATTCTACTTTTGACTGATTCAGCTACAGAATAAGTTTCTCCTGCTGAAAATTCCTTCGACACATTTCCTGGTATACTCAACAGAATGATATAATTCTTACCGGAGACCTTTACAGCCTCACCCATACACCTTGTGTCAAGCTTCTGGCGGATTTTTTCTAGAACACTCAATGAAAATATCTGTTTTTCCTCTACTGTCATATTCCTTACTGCATTTTCATACTCATCCACTTCAAGCAGCATAACACAGTAGATGCCCTTTGAAATTTTCAATCCGAGGTAGTTTATCCTTTCCCAAATACCATCACCAATATCTGTTCCATCCATCAATTCACGAATAAGGCTGTCTTTTAAAATACCCTTATTTTCATCAAGTATTTTCCTCAGCTGTTCCCTTTCATCTTCCTTCTTTTGCTCATCATCACATTTGGATAACACCTTTCTTACTACTTCCATAACCTCTTCAATACGGAAGGGCTTTAATATATAACCAAAAGCATTGAGGTCAACTGCACTACGTGCGTAATCAAAATCACCATGGCCACTAATAAAAACAACCTTTATATCAGGCAGGATTTCTTTGACCTTACGCGAAAACTCCAGCCCATCCATTTCAGGCATTTTAATATCGGTCAGAATAATGTCAGGTTTGACAATACTGCATATTTTCAGGCCATCAACACCGTTTGCAGCCTCTCCGGCTATTTCAATCCCCATTGAACTCCAATCGATGAATTGTTTCATATAGGTTCTCTCCATCGGTTCATCATCCACTATTACAAGTTTTAGCATATATGTCCCTCCTCGCAATTACTGGTATCTGGCAACGTTATCTCCACGATCGTGCCTTCTTGGAGTTCGCTTTCAATACTTATTCCATAAGCCTCCCCATAATGGATTTTTATACGTTCATTAACATTTCTCATCCCATAACCCTTTCCGCTACCTGACTGGTCAGGCAAAAGGAGGGTTTTAACTTTTTCTTTATCGATACCTTTGCCGTTATCAATAACCTTTATAACAATATTGTCATTCCTTTTATTTGCGGTTACATAAATACTCCCCTGCATCTCCTCGTTAAAGCCGTGAATAATAGCATTCTCTATAAACGGCTGTATGATCAGCTTTATAATAGGTGCATTTTCAATACCCGGCTCTACATCGAAATACACCTGAAAGCTATTTTCATACCGGATCTTTTGAATGGATACATATGCGCCTGCCTGAAGTATTTCATCCTTGAGAGGTATTACTTCCCTTCCCTTGTTAAGAGACATGCGGTAGAATAATGCTAGGGATTCTATCATGTCCACAATTTGGGGAGCATTCGCCTGAACTGCCAGCCAATTAATGGAGGAAAGTGTGTTGTAAAGAAAATGGGGATTTATCTGCTCCTGTAAAGCTCTTAACTCTGCTTCCTTCTTTTTGATTTTATTTGCATATACCTCTTCAATTAAATTTTTAATACTTCCTACCATTGAATTGAATACCTGACTAAGTTCAGTTATTTCATCATTTCCTTTAACAGTCATGGTTACATCAAAATTACCATCCTTGACACTTTGCATTCTCCGTGCAAGCTTCTGCAGCCTCGAAGTCATGAGATTGGCCAAAAATAAAGTAATAAAAAGTGATATAATAATGCAGGACAAGACTGTTAAAAATGTGAAAAGCCTTATTGTATTAATGTTTTCATAAAGCGCTTGTACAGGAATGATTACAACCACCTGCCAACCTTGAAAATTCAACTCCCGGTTCAATATGAGATAACTATCTCCGTCTATAATATTTGTAAATGAACCGCTATCTGAAGAAAGCACCTGACTTTGAATTTTCGGAAATAACTTTTCTGCCGTAGAATCATCTTGAGGATTTTTAAATATTATATTTCCGGTTTCATCCGTAACAAAAATAACCGATTCTTTTTTATAATTAAACGACCCTATACTGTCGAAAATATATTTCTCATTGAGTTGAATTTCGAGTAGACCTACGGAATTTGTGGCTCGAATAGGGCTTATAAGTGAAATGGTACTAAGCATCGAGCGGTCTGACATATCCACAGCCCCATACTTCCAATAGCTGATGCCCTTATTCCTGTAAACTTTTTTGAACCAATCATTATTCTCATAATCTTTTTCATCCAAAAGAATATCTGAAACCTTAGGCAATGTCTTATTCTTTTTATATATCTTCATACTTATGATCTCTTCATCGTTGTTTTTCATCTCTGCCTTCAATATCTTGTCATAGATCTCATAAGCAGCATAATGGGCTTCATTTTCCCTCCCGGTAAAATCAGCCGACAGGGTACTTCCTAGTTCATAATCAGTTACAATCCTATTCATTATCCTATTGTACTTTACCATTTTGTACTTTACAGAAT
>DATCID010000094.1:0-3179 GCA_036507975.1 Ruminiclostridium sp. | reverse complement strand
ATTGTCATACTGTATTTCATATATTGACTTTAAGCGTTTCTGCGATCGATTATTTGGAAGCTGTATCATCTCAAACAAGAAGTCAAAGCTTTTGGCTACCTTTACTATCTGGTAGTCCAGCGTTCCTCCAAATATGGCATGTATCTTGTTGGCCATTTCATAGCAAAAGTCTTCTGCATTTGATAAATGAACTGTTATTTTCAATCTGTTTGTACCTTTATTGGCAGCTTCTACAGAAATATTTGCAGTATACCCATCACGCACTTCTGCTACTACCACATAGTCTGCATCTGATTTTAAAATTTCTTTAGATAGTTCAAAAAGTTCCTTACCTTCTGCAATTAAAGAAATGATAGGTGCTTTGGGCATTACTTCATGTATCCTTATTTCAGGGTCAGTTTGTATTAGCACCCCTTCGAGTTCCGGATCTTCGCATATTTGCCAGGTTATCATCATTGTTGATTTCCCTGAACGAACAGGGCCAGTAAATGCAACTCTTACTCCGCATTTTACCAGTGCCTCTAGTGCCGGCACAAGCTCAATTGGAATAGTGCCACGTCTTGCCTGTTCCTCAAATGTAAGAACGTCGACAATGTACTTTCTAAATACCATTGAGGATTGACCTTCTATAACCTTTTTACCAGTGTAGACAGTAACACGTTCACCTGATTCCATATATAACTCCGAATAATTCTCATCCAGCCTCTTTGTTTCATCTCGAAGCATCAATGCTTTCCTTAATTGCTCAAAACGCTTACTGCTTATCCGTTGTTCTTTTAATACCTGTTTACCGTCTATAAAGAAATATATCCGATCTCCAATTATCTTTGCTGAAGAACTATCAGCAATATCCATCCACTGTGCAATACCTGCAATACCCCAGTTCTCATGGAATATTGCATCTACAAGGCTTTTGTACCAGGAGGGATATTTTTCACTTTCAAGCTTATTGGCTTTGAGATATTCTCTGATTTTATCCTTCAGGTAGCTTACCTCAGTGGGTTTGCCCAGTATTGCATTTTTATGTCTTTCAAGTAAGCGCTCTGTGTTATTTTGATTCTGTTCCCTTAGCCACTCATCATCAATGTACTTTTTGATCCTGGAACAGAGTACTAAAAATTTAGAGTTATTATCCAGAGCTCCAAACATAGATTGTTTTTTCTTTTTCTTACGTGAGCTGTTTAGTAGCTCTTCAAGATCGAATTCCTTCATCTTGCTGTAGTCAAAATTACCACTGTAAATATCAATACCTTTTTCACTTACATGGCTTATATGGTTTTTCTTAGTCTCAACCAAGTTTTATCCCTCCTATTATGTGAAAAATCTTCGTGTTTTCTTTTTTGTCGTAAGCTTGTATTCTATCTGCAGAGCAATCAAATTAGTTAATTTATCAAGCTGCTTGTCATATTGTTTACTTAGTCCTCTAAGTGATTTCTTTTCTGACTCAGCTTGATAAAATGCCATTGGAATATTAGGTAGTGATATTGCAAACACCATATCGTATTCCTTTGTAATATTCGTGCTCCACAGCTCATTAAACCTATTTACGATAAGCATGATGTTGTTTGGAGAGTCAACCTTTTTTATGTCATTGTCGTTTTTTCCTAATGTCACTCCATACTCATCCAAGGCCTGTTGTTTTATTATGAGATGGTTTGATAGACTTGCCTGCTGCTGTGTTGTAACCATGTACTTATTAGGAGTAGCGTTTAGTGCTCCAAAATATAGGGCATTGTGTGGATACCAGCCTGCATCTACTATTACGACATCAAACATATTCGCTGCCATATTAATGACGTACTCAATATGCTCAGTTTGATAATATTTAAAATCAATCAGAGATCTACATGGTGGTAAGATAAATAGGTTTTTACATTCCTTACTTTGTAGCATGGCTTCACGTAATTCATCCTGAGATAATATTTTGTTGAATACCTTTGATTTAATACTGTCCAACCCTTTGCCATCATTACTATCAACATAGGAGAAAGAAATATGTCCTGCTAGATTTAGAAATGCAATACTGCCTTCGCTTTGAGCTGCTAGATTTTCTGCAATGCTCAGAGCTGTCAATGTAGTTCCTACTTTTGAATCAGCGCCAAAGAGCACAATGACATTGTTTATTCTCCTTTCCTGCAGGTTTATCGAATCACAGAACCTTGATAAGATCTGATTTTCAGTAAGTGCTGGCGGAAAAACATTGATGTTATGAGATTTCAATAGGGCCGTCAATGCTGTATATCCTGATTGACTGCCCTTGCTTGAGCTTAAAAGGTACATTATCTTCTTTGTCTTCATGCCGTTCTCAATATTCTGTATTAAATCATTTGTGCCACAAAGCCTGTCTGAAACTATTAAATAATTATATTCGGCTTTTTCGTCCAAGCTTGATGCAATGTTGACCTCATCAAATAGCTTTGAGTCTAGAAAAACATTGTATAAATCTATGTCATTTGTTATAAGTGTTACACCATTCATTTAACTCTTTCTCCCTTCTATTAATACTGATTACGCAAAGGCATACTAAAATCAGTTAGATCGCATAGTATAAAATTTGCTAATCCGTAACTGCTCAGTTTCTGGTGTCCTTTGCTAGTTGATAATAAAAAAGTTACTTATATACAACTATTAGCTTTTTACCGCTTAGGATACTATTTTCTAGAACTTGTGTATCCTCACGGGTGCATATTATTTCTATACTTGATACTTGCGAAGTTCCGTCCAGACGTTCATCCCCATTGGTATCTACTACCTCTCTGTTAGTACTGTCTTTTACATATACAACTGTAGTATCAAAGATTGATTCTGTTCTTCCTTTGGTCAATACCAATTCCAGGCTTTGAGCTAAGTTTAAATTGCTATCTATTTTTCCGTCTATCTCATAGATACTTATTTTATCGCCACGCCTTATAGATGATGGAATTGAATAAACCCAGGAAGGAGGCATTTTAAATACAAACTGGTTTTCTTTTAGCAGTAAGCTATTGCCTGAAAAGCTCTGCATTACAATCTGACCGTTTGAAGATATGAATTGATCAGTGATCTTACCATTTAAGCTATTAATCTGCTCCGGCTTTATAGCTCCTATAACTGATGAACTCAAACTGATCTTTTGTGACTTGAAATATAGATTTGCATTTTCAATTACTGTGCCTTTAGGTATATCTTTCTGGGCTACA
>DATCID010000093.1:0-7473 GCA_036507975.1 Ruminiclostridium sp. | reverse complement strand
TGCAGCTGTTGTGGTTTGAGATGGATTTGTAGTATCTGTATCTCTTGGTTTACTGGTTTCGTTGGGCTTAGTAGAATCCGATGTATTAAAATCAGGAGAATTAGTACCATCAGTAGTAGTTTGATTTTTTGTGTTATTTGTACTATTAGATGAAGTCATAGTGTTAGTGTTTGAATCCTCATCCTTTGATAGATTACAGCCGGTTAAGCCCACTAAACCAGTAGAAATTATTAATATTACAGCCAATAAACTACTTGTCCATTTACTTTTTTTAAATTTATTAATCATGATAATTCTCCTCTTATAACTAGAATTTTTTTTCGAAATTCCAGCGGTTAATGGAATAAAATTTGACTCAGAAAAAAGCCTTATAAGTTTTATTATGGTGCTGCCATAATTATTGTATTCCGCCTCATCTATATATCTTAAAGCAGCTGCATCACAGGATATTTCACAATCTTCATGGATTTTATAAAAAGCATACCATATAAGCGGATTAAAGAAATAAATAATCTGCAAAAGACAGAGAATCCCGTTTATTGCTATGTCCTTTCCCTTGTAGTGAGATAATTCGTGGAGAAAAATATATCTTATTTCAGTATCACTTAACTTATCCATATATGACTCAGAGATTAATATTTTAGCCTTAAAAAGACCATATAAAGATGGCATTCTAATTTCTTTTGAGGTAAGCAGCGAAATAGGATACTTTACC
Organism: Ruminiclostridium sp.; assembly: GCA_036507975.1. Classification (GTDB taxonomy): domain Bacteria; phylum Bacillota; class Clostridia; order Acetivibrionales; family DSM-1351; genus Ruminiclostridium. The sequence continues at coordinate 6,758 of DATCID010000093.1, read as the reverse complement.
TTCATTGCATTTTTACAATCTTCAAGGATAGTTCTTATTCGTTCATTTTTTAAGAGAGTATACTTTCTATTCACATTTATAGTAAAAGCTATGTTTATATAAATGATATAAAAACTAAGCATAAGTACTCCTATTACCCAAATGAACGCTATTATGAGCATTGCAGAACTATATTTCGGACTTTTCGTAACTTTTATATTATCATCATTAGCAGTATTTACATTATTAATATCAGTAATTGCGTGAGTCGAAGATACTACTTTTGTATTTGTTGAGTTCTCATTTAGTGAATTTCCTTTGAAAGGAACACCAATTTCGCCAATATGCATATTTACTTTTTCGGCTGCTGTATAGAATAAATTGTATACACTTATAGAACTTTCAGTATAAAAAGGAATAAGAAGTTTTATAAACAGTAAAACCCAAATATAGTAGTGCCACTTTGGATTTAATGCTTTACCAAATATTTTCTTTATCAGTAAAATAATCAAAATCAATATACTTGCAGTAGCACCAAGGTAAAAAATTTCTTTAAATATCCAAACTAAATTACTCATAATAAATTACCTGCTCTTCTTAGAAATTAATAAAGCTTGAAGTTCTTCAATGTCCTTGTCAGATAGCTTTTCATCCTTGATAAAATTAGCTATCAGCATATTAAAGGATCCATTAAAGCATTTTTGAAGAAAGGTTTCTGTTTCCTCCTTTACGCATTCATCTTCTGTTACAGCTGAATAATAGGAATAATAAGTTTTTTCTTTTTTCGCTCTGATTGCACCTTTTGCAACTAATCTTCTAATCAAGGTATGAATGGTCTTTGGATTCCAGCCTGTATCAGGCTGTAGCTCCTCAACTATTTCGCCCCCTAGCATAGGAGACTTTTTCCAGATTACTTTCATTACCTTCCACTCAGAATCAGATATATTGTTCATCATATTTCTACTCCTTTTCGTATTACACGTGTAGTACGATTATATATTACAACTGTAGTACGAAATTGTCAATATAATTTTATAGGGGATAGTCCTGTACAAATTGACCTTCAAGTCATTTTTCCGCGATTTAAGCTCCTGTCCATATGCATTCTTCCTAGAGAATTTGGGTAATAATAAATAAAACACTTTAGGAGTTGAAAATATGACTGAACATAAATATACAAATAAATTAATCTACGAAAAATCCCCCTACCTACTCCAGCATGCCCACAACCCAGTTGACTGGTACCCTTGGGGATCAGAGGCTTTTTCACGCGCTGTTAGTGAAGACAAACCAGTATTCCTAAGTATAGGATATTCGATTTGTCATTGGTGTCATGTTTACTATAACCAAAAAAATAAATTAAAAGTTACCCATCTACTTATATATATTACCTCTAGTATCAATATCAAATACTAATATTTCCATCCTAACATCATCTTTAATAAACAAGGCTCTTATATCACCAATTCTCAGCCTGAAATACGGAGGATTATCTTGACCTTGCATACGTTTGACATCCCCATTAGGAAGATTATTTAATGCACTATAAATTCTTTCTCTTGTAGGCTTATCATATTTTAGAATTACTTTTACAACTGATTTTGAATATGTTACTTTATACTGCATTATAGTCACTTCCGCTTTCTGCAACCTTTTCGATATCCTCAGCAGTAAATCGTGGCTCTCCTTTTGCTTTTGATAAAGCTCCCATATCATGCAAAATATCTATATCCGAAACATGCTCTACAGACAAATCATCCAAAGCCTCACTAATTTTTCTCCATTCCATGTATTCTAGAAACTGGTTGTATTTATCTATGCTTATGATTGCTGCCTCAAGTTTATTATTCCTTATTATTATTACGTCTTCTTTCTTTGCCTTATCAATTGTTTTGGCAACATTCTGTTGCAACTCTGATGTTGAAATAAATCTATCTTGTATAAGCATTAGTACTCTCCTTAAATATTATTATAATTCTTATTATATGCTTATATAAAATTTTAATCAATATTTTATATAAAATTTTACATAAAATATTGTATTTTTACTAACGCTATCAACTGAGGTGTAATCCGTGTTTATTCTAACAGTGGTAAAGAAAAATTTACTCATTTCGTTTTTCACGCAGCCTGGCTCATAACCTTCACTCAATTCAATTATTCTTTATTTCTTCAAGAGGAAAGGTTACTTGCCAATTTCCCTCAGTAAATAATCCACTTGTAGCAAAAGTTCCGTAAAGTGAGTATTGACCAATTTCTGCTTGAGGAATATCAAACACATATTCATCAAAATCAACTCTATTTGCACTATCAGAATTCTCGGCAAAACCGACACTATAAGCACATTGAATTTTATTTTCGTTCTTATCACTTAAGAAAAAGTATCCGTGATTATCCTTAGTCAAATTATCCACAACAGATGTTTGAATATGAAGCATACCGTCTACATATCCAATGCCTGTAAAATCAATACCTTTAACCGGGAAATCCATTGGAGCTGATGGAACAAGAACTTTAACTTTGCTCTCGAAATTCGGTACATATTCTTTAAATTTAGGACCACTGCCACCTTTTATCGAAACTAGCTTTATTGCTTGAGTGTTGTTAATATTTGTTAAGTCAATCGCCATAGGTATCTCATTATATTCATGCTTACCACTCAAAAATTCTCTCACAGAAAAACTTATCTTATCACCAATAATTTTTTTGTTACCCCACTCTTTTATAGATATGAGAAAGGTTTCTTTTTTTGTTGTTTTATCATAACCAACACGCTGACAGGTTGCAGAACTGTCAAATGGACGATTAATCGAATAGCTGTCATAAAGGTCTGTGGTTTCGTCAATACGGTCTCCGATAAGGTCTTGCATTGTGATGTATATTTCAGCTGTATCGTCATGAATATAGGATGACACAACCTCCATTCTGATACCATTATCCTCACAGGATTTTTGCACAGGTATAAAAAATTGTGCAACAGTTGGAGAAACAAAATACATGAGTTTATAAACAGCAGGCACATTGGCTGCAAGTACAGGTGTTGCGGTTAAAACAAGTACCATAAGCATTGCCACAATTGTGATAGGTCTACGAAAAAAATATTTTGCTTTATTTGTTTCCCTTTTAGGCTCGTCTACTGAGTGAATAATTTTATTTACAAGCTCTTGGTCGGGAGAAATTTGTTCGTTCATTCTGTGATATTTTTCTCTAAACATCATAATCCTCCTTCAAAATTTCTTTTAGCTTATACCTTGCACGTGTAAGCTGTGTTCTGATTGTAGATGGTTTTTGATTTAATGCTTTACTAATTTCTTCTATGCTCAAGTCCTCATAATAAAACAGGTGAATCACCGCTCTATACTTCATTGGCAATTTTTGAAGCTCATAGTGAAGATTGGTTTCTTCCTTCATTTTAAAAACAATGGGTTCATCTTTTTGCACTATTAATGATAATTTCTTTCCTATCCAAATCGATGTCCACATTTTCTTGCAACAGTTGACAGTAACACGAATAAGCCAAGCCTTTCTATGTTCCTCTGTTTTAAACTGTGGTTTTTTTCTGATGTATCGATAGAAGACTTCTTGAAAAATATCATCAGCATCGCTTTTATTTCTTGTCTGTGAAAAAGCCAATCTATAAACCATTTTGGAATATTCTTTTACAACATTTTCTAAGCAATCATTCATACGCAATGATTGTTGTTCCATAAGCGAACCCTCCTTTCACTATGAATACCCTTTAGCACTCCAAAAAGCTACAATATATAAAAATATATATATTTACTACACATTTATCTACTAATATGTATCTATACTAGTGCATTGTACAATATTTAATACCATTTCAAAAGAATAAAGTGGATTAAAATCGAAGATACTAATAGGTAAGTAGTTACAAATAAATTCAAATAAAACAAAGGTGATGCCTTATGACAACAAATAAAAAACCCAATAAATTAATCCACGAAAAATCCCCCTACCTCCTTCAACACGCTCACAACCCAGTCGACTGGTATCCTTGGGGATCAGAAGCTTTTTCACGCGCAATCAGTGAAGACAAACCAGTATTCCTAAGCATAGGATATTCTACTTGTCATTGGTGTCATGTCATGGAGCAAGAATCTTTTGAAGATGAAGAAGTTGCTCAGATACTTAACAAGAATTTTGTGTGCATAAAGGTAGACCGCGAAGAACGTCCTGATATAGATAGCATTTACATGTCTGTTTGTCAGTCTCTCACGGGACGAGGTGGATGGCCCTTAACAGTATTGCTCACTCCAGAGAAGCACCCCTTCTATGCAGGAACTTACTTTCCAAAGCATGATAGCAGGGGCATGATGGGAGTTATCAGTCTGCTTGAATCAGTAAATGATGCTTGGCAGAGTGATCGCAAAGCTCTTTTGGATTCAGCTCAAAAAATTCTAGCCTTTGAAAAAACAGAGAAACGATCATCTGATGGAAATATTACTGAAGACATACTTCATGATGCCTTTTCGCAATTAAAGTATAACTTTGACAGTAATCATGGTGGCTTTGGAAGTGCACCCAAGTTTCCGGCTCCTCATAATTTGCTTTTTTTGCTGCGATACTGGTATTCTCAAAAAGAGCCCTATGCACTGGAAATTGTAGAAAAAACCTTGGATTCTATGAATAATGGTGGGATATACGACCATGTGGGCTTTGGCTTCAGTAGATATTCTACTGATAAAAAGTGGCTTATCCCACACTTTGAGAAGATGCTCTATGATAATGCTCTGCTTGCAATCGCATATGCTGAAGCCTTTAGTGCTACAGGTAAGCATCAATATTCAGAGACAGCTCATCAGATACTTGACTATATCCTTCGAGACATGACTTCACTCGATGGTGGCTTCTACTCTGCCGAGGATGCCGACTCTGAGGGAGTTGAGGGCAAGTTTTACGCATGGTCGGTTGATGAAATAAAAGACGTACTTGGGGACGAGGATAGTGTAGAATACTGCAAGCTTTATAACATATCCCCTGCTGGCAATTTTGAAGGTTTAAATATTCCAAATCGTATAGATCAAGGCTCTTTGCCGCAGGATAAAAGAGCCTTTGCTGAGGCTTGCCGCAAGAAACTATTTGCACGCAGAGAAAATCGAATTCATCCCTATAAAGATGATAAGATTCTGACAGCTTGGAATGGACTTATGATAGCAGCTATGGCTTACTGCGGGAAAGCTCTTGGCGAGGATAAGTATATAAAAGCCGCAAAGAAATGTGTTGACTTTATTTTGCAAAAGCTTGTAAGAAGCGATGGAAGATTACTAGCGCGCTATAGAGATGGTGAAGCTGCATTGCCGGCATATCTAGAGGATTATGCATTTCTAGTATGGGGCTTGCTGGAGCTGTATGAAGCATCCTATATTCCCGACTATCTTAAAAGAGCTTTGGAATTTAATGAAGCAATGCAAGACCTCTTTTGTGATGATAGTTCAGCAGGTTTATTTCTCTATGGCCATGACGCAGAGGAGCTCATTACCCGCCCTAGAGAATGTTATGATGGTGCAATCCCATCTGGAAACTCTGTCGCAGTAATGAATTTAATTCGCATTGCAAGAATTACTGGACAACATGAATTTGAAAAGGATGCAAATGCAATAATAGACTATTTCAGTTCAGATATTGAAGCAGTGCCAACAGGTCATAGCTATATGCTTTGCGGCTATCTGTACTCCTCTTCAGAGTTTTCTTCAGAGGTTGTGATTGTGGGCTCGGATTGCGATGAAATGATAAAAACCTGTGACAGCGTATACCATCCGTTTACCATGTCTATCGCACGCGTAACACCTGAACTGATTGATATTATTCCTTATATTTCGGAGTACAGTCAATACAATGGAAAGACGGCAGCATATGTGTGTAAGAATTCTTCATGTATGGCACCTGTTACTGAAGTGGAAAAACTAAAACAAATATTAAACAAATAACATTTTAAACAAAAGTCTTGGATTTAGAGAGAGTTTTTGCTCCCTCTGAATCTTATCAATAGTTATCCAGGGTCTTAGCTCCGCTTATCTGCCGCTTAAACAAACAAGAGTATTAGCCGGCGGTAGACCTCGGATAAATTAAAAATAGGAGTGCAGTTTGAAGCAGCACTCCTATTTTTAATATGCGTTGTAATCATTGCATCCCAAAAATCTTCTTATCACAGTTTATTAGTCTAAGTATATATATTGTTTGTCTTTGTTTGATCTATAGATAGCATCTATTATTCTAATAGCATTTATCCCTTGTTTACCATCTACATCAAAGTCAATTCCCTTATCTAGTGTATTATAAAATTCCCGGATTATTGTCTCATGTCCACTTCCCCAATATGCTTTTTGTCCGGTTGCTTTATCCGAATTATTTATTTTTTCACTTTCTCCGTTATTGTATTGAATATACAAATCTTTTCCTAACCTGATTACTGCCTTTTCACAAATTAACTCAATTTCAATAGGAGAGTCCACGGGGTAGCAGTTTGTAGCATAAAACAATGCTGTTGCTCCATTTTTGAAAATAACAGTCGCTTCAGCGGTGTCCTCAACCTCTATGAAATCTTTGAGGAGCCTAGTGTCCACAGAGGCCTTTATTCTATCAACATCTCCTATAAACCATTGAAGCAAATCCAAGGTATGTATAGCCTGATTAATCAGTACTCCCCCTCCCTCTTTTTCCCACGTTCCTCTCCACCCTCCTCTAGCATAGTAGTCTTGATTCCTATGCCATGTGACGAAAGCTTTCCCTCCAATAATTTTACCTAACCTACCCGA
>DATCID010000092.1:0-28486 GCA_036507975.1 Ruminiclostridium sp. | reverse complement strand
TAAGAAGACCTAAAATCTATGTAAACATATATGGCTAAGATTTATGTGAATGGCGGAGTGAAGAGCCGGATGCCTTAATTGGGCACGTCCGGATCTGTGAGGGGTAAGTACCGCGAGGTGCACCTACTCGACAATAGTTGTTGAAGGTAGGCTACGCCTACCAGAATTTATTAAGTGCGTAGTGAATAGTTTTGGAAAGCCAATGTTTTGGCTATATAAAATTTGGAAATGGATGGGGGAGGCAGCATGAGTAAAAACTTAGTAAATTTGAGTGTTAATCCATGTAAAATGTGTATGCCGATGGGAATTGTAAGCGCATTTTGTGGAATAAAAAAATGCATGACTATACTTCACGGTTCACAGGGCTGCAGTACCTATATTCGCCGACATATGGCGACACATTACAATGAGCCTGTGGACATTGCTTCCTCATCACTAACTGAAGAAGGAACTGTTTTTGGGGGCGAGAGCAATCTGATTAAGGGCCTGGAAAATATGATTGAACTTTATAATCCTGATGTAATAGGAATAGCAACTACCTGTCTTGCAGAAACAATTGGAGAGGATGTTCCGAGAATCCTTAATGGGTTTTATGAAAGTCATCCTACTATCAAGGTAAAAATTATTCCTGTATCCTCTGCAGGGTATTCTGGAACACAGTTTGAAGGTTTCTTCAAGGTACTGAGGGCTATTGTAGAAAATGTAGAGATGAAGTCTGAAAAAAATAATAAAGTTAATATTATTACGGGAATTATATCACCAGCAGACACGAGGTATTTAAAAAGCCTATTGGACTCAATGAATATCGATTATATATTACTTCCGGATATTTCTGAAAATTTGGATGGTCAGCACCTAGCTGTCTATAACAGATTGCCTGATGGTGGAACCTCTCTTGAAGAAATTTCATTAATGGGAGGAGCAAAACTAACTATTGAACTATCTGCATTTATGAAAGCAGAAAATTCCCCTGCACAGTATTTATATGACACTTATGGGGTGCCTTTTATAAGATGTAACCTACCTATTGGACTTCGCGATACTGATGCCTTAATTGCTGAATTGGAAAAGGCAGGAGGAATAAAGTCAGAAGTGCTGAAAAAAGAACGTGGTAGATATCTTGATGCTATGATTGATTCCCATAAATATAATGGAGAGGGCAGAGCTGTTATTTTCGGAGAGCCTGATTTTGTATATTCTACGACACGTCTATGTGTGGAAAATGGTATAATGCCAGTTTTGGTTTCAACAGGAGGAAAGTGCAGTACCTTGAGTGAAATGCTTAAAAGCGAAATACAAAAAGTAGCAGACTTCTTGTATATAGATGAATTTAAAATCCTAGATAATTGTGATTTTGACACAATTGAAAAATATGCACTGGAATTAGGTGCAAATATTATGATAGGAAGCTCAGACGCTAGAAGAATTGAGGAAAAATACAAGCTTCCACTTGTACGTTGTGCTTTTCCTATACATGATCATGTTGGAGGTCAGCGTGTAAGAATGCTTGGATATGAAGGTTCACTTGCATTGCTTGATAGGATAACCAATACACTGCTCAGCAAAAAAGAGCATAGATTTCGAAATGAAATGTACGAAAAATATTATAACGCAGAAGACAAAGTTTTTTGTGAGAGTAATACCTGTAAAGAAACACCCAAAATTAAGAGTATTGATGATAATAAATTAATTAACGATAAAAAAACAGAAACACATCCATGTTTCAACGGCTGCGGTAGCAATTATGCAAGAATGCATTTGCCAATAGCACCAAAATGCAATATCCAGTGCAATTACTGTGTCAGAAAGTTTGACTGTCCAAATGAGAGCAGGCCGGGCGTTACCAGTGAAGTTCTTTCTCCTGAGGAAGCATGTCAAAAGTACAAGATGGTGAAGGAGAAGATGCCAAACCTGAAGGTTATTGGAATTGCGGGCCCTGGGGATTCCTTGGCTGAGTTTGAAAATACAAAAAAGACCTTGTTCCTAATCAGAAAAGAAGATCCCGAGGTTACCTTTTGTTTATCAACCAATGGGCTTCTGCTTCCTCTTTATGCAGATGAATTAGTAGAGCTGGGTGTATCACATGTTACGGTTACGATGAACGCAGTAAACGCTGCAATTGGAGCTAAAATATACAAGCACATTGACTATATGGGAAGCAGATACTTTGGGGAGATAGGTGCTGCTATTCTCATGGCAAATCAGATGGCAGGCATTAAGAGACTGACTTCACTTGGAGTTATCTGTAAAGTGAATATTGTAATGCTTAAAGGCATCAACGAGTACCATATTCCTGATGTCGTAGCAAAGGCAAAGGAACTTGGCTGTGAAATAACTAATATTATGCAAATGATTCCTGTTGTAGGAAGTCCTTTTGAGAATATGCCACTAACCAGCAATAAAGAAATTATGGAGATGAGAAAACGATGTGAAGGAACCTTGAAGCAGATGTATCATTGCCATCAATGCAGAGCTGATGCAATCGGAACTCTAGATAATGACCAATCCATTAACTTCAGAGGCTGCACTAGCTCCAGCAATAGTAAAAAACAAAAGCCAGTAGAAGAAAAACCATTACTATTTGCAGTTTCTTCAAAGAGTGGTGTATTAGTAGATCAACATTTTGGCCATGCAAGTGATTTTTATATATATGAGTACAAGAATAAAATCATCCGGTTCAAAGAGAGAAGAAGTGTTTCTAAGTACTGTGAAGGCTCTGACAGCTGCGATGGAATGGGAGGTGGGAGTAAAGATAGTAAAATGGAAGCTATTCTTGAAACGGTAAAAGATTGTGATGGAGTTTTAGCTATGCGTATTGGAGAGGCTCCAAAGCAAAAGCTGAAGGAAAAATCAATAGAAACCTTTACTACCTACGATAGAATAGAAGATGCAGTTAAACAAGCTGTAGAAAAACTTAGTGTATTAGCATAGTGAAAGAGAGGATTACAATTATGGTGAGCCCAAAATATCATGTATTTGTATGCGCAAGCTGCAGAATTAATGGAACACAAAAAGGCTTTTGTCATTCCAAGGGGAGTGTAGAGCTTATTCAAAAATTTATTGAGGAAATTGACGATAAGGATCTGTCTGGGGAAGTGATGGTGACCAATACAGGCTGCTTTGGAATTTGTGACAAAGGACCTGTTGTAGTGATCTATCCTGAGGGTACCTGGTACGGAAATGTATCTGAGGAAGATGTGGAAGTTATTGTTGAAAAACATCTTGTTGGAGGAGAAAAGGTTACAGAGTTATTAATTTAGAAGGGGTTAGAAGCTTGAACGGAAGTTATAGATCGATAATCATCGAGCAGAACAACAGCTAGGGGGCGAGCTATTATGATCAGAATAACAGATGTTACTCTATGTACTCTCAAAAATAATACTGCCCCAAAGGGAAAACTGTTGGAGCTATATCAACTTCTGCTACAAACGGGGATAAATTTTATAGAAATTAATGTTCCCATCTTTAAAATACTTGGTGAAGGTATAGATCAGAATAAAACTATTTTAAGAGTTCAGGACCCAACAGAAATAAAATACTATCCAGGATTTATTAGATATATTTGCCGCTATAGTGGGTTTGATACACCGCTTGGAACTATATCTGAAATACAGATAAATGATATAAGAGAAGTGAGCCTAATGAACAAATTTTCGCAGTATCAAAACATTAGAATAGTTGGTCTTGATGACCTATTACAGCATGATTATTTAGCGATATTTGAAAGAATAAAAAAAATTAACAGCGGTCGGATTGAGTTCTGTCCCCAGAATAGCTACTATTGTGCCACTGCACTGGCTACTGAATGGGTTTTAAATGGTGGAGATAATGCAGTAGTCAGCTTCTTTGGCAGTGGAGGATTTGCTGCACTAGAAGAAGTGGTTATGGCACTTCGTATTACAAAACGACATAAACCCAATTTGGATTTGTCTGTATTTCGGAAGATAAAAAGATTATATGAGGAATTGACTGGTGAAAATATACCAAAAAATAAGGCAGTAATAGGCAACAGTATTTTTGAAGTTGAATCGGGTATCCATGTTGATGGAATATATAAAAATGGTTCAAATTATGAGCCTTTTGAGCCGTCAGTGGTGGGAATGGAAAGAAAAATAATTATAGGTAAGCATTCAGGTAGAACCACAATTGAAATAAAGCTGAAAGAGTACGGTATTTCCATTGCTCAAGAGATGATATCAGAACTCTTAAATTGTATCCAGCAAGAGAGTATTCAGCTAGGAAGAAGTATAACCGATGAGGAATTTGTCGTGATTGCCAATGGGCTTAAGAACAACTAAAAAATAACTCCTATTTCAAAATAGTGTTTTATTATTTAGTTGTTCCTGACTAAATAATCATATTCTTGCAAAAAGGTGGGATCTAATATGAAGGAAAAGAAATATTTGATAGATACAACCCTTCGTGATGGAGAACAAAGTCCCGGTTTTGCCTTTAACATGGATGAAAAGGTGAAGCTTGCTTTGCTAATGGACAGGGCAGGAATGCATCAAATTGAGGCTGGAATTCCAGCAATGGGAAAGTATGAAAAGGATACCATTTGCAAAATCATGAGTAACAGGAGGAGAGCACGAATTTCAACCTGGAACAGAATGAACAAAGGGGATCTTCAACATTCCTTTGACTGCTGCCCTGATATCATTCATATAAGTGCCCCTGTATCCTATGTGCACATTTATTCTAAACTGAAAAAAAACAAGGTGTGGCTACAGAAAAATTTGCAGGAATGTGTGGAGATGACATTGGAAAAAGGATACATCGTTACAGTTGGTTTCGAGGATGCATCACGAGCAGATATTACATTTATTATAGGTATCGCAAATCTATTAAAGGATATGGGGGTTGCAAGTATCCGATTTGCTGATACAGTTGGGGTTTTGACTCCATCAAGAGCATATCAATCAATAAAAGAGATTATAAGCAATACAGGAATTTCGATGGGAATTCATGCTCACAACGATTTTGGAATGGCAGTTGCCAATTCATTGGAAGCTGCAAAAGCAGGAGCTGAGTTTATAGATACAACACTTTTTGGAATTGGAGAACGAGCTGGAAACTGTGACTTGAATCAATTTATTGCGGCGACAGAACAGATTTTTGATATAAGGCCCAGTCGTGCTGATGCTAATGTTTTAAAGCAAAAAGCAGAAGAAATTCTGTTTAAATAGTTAGAATTAATATTTTAATGCCACTTTGTGGCTGATGGAGGTTACCTATGAGACAGATAAAAAATAGAATATCAATATTACTTATTACTTCAATAATGCTACTCATGATGCTTTCAGGATGTACTACTACATCCTCAGATGGACAAGTTACTTCATCAGAAGTATCCAAAGCCACATCCTCAGAAGTGTCAGCTACTAGTACGTCAATTTCATCGGAAAAAGTTGAGATTGTTGTATCTGCAGCAGCAAGCTTAACAGATGTGGCAGCTGAAATTGCAGATATGTATAAATCAATAGCACCAAATATTACTATTACCTATTCCTTTGGCTCCTCTGGGGCGCTGCAGACACAGATTGAAGAAGGAGCTCCTACAGATGTTTTTATGTCGGCAGCAATAAAACAAATGACTGCTCTTGAGGGAAAAGGCTTGATTAAAGAGGGTACAAAGAAAGAACTCCTTTTGAACAAAGTTGTATTAATTACACCGAAGGACAGTACAAAAATTATTACAAGCTTTGAGGATGCAGCAACTGACAAGGTTTCGATTATTGCCTTAGGAGAACCCAGCAGCGTTCCAGTTGGACAATATGCGCAAGAGATATTTACTACACTGAGCATATTGGATCTAGTAAAAGCAAAGGCAAACTACGGTAGTGATGTAAGGCAAGTACTTACTTGGGTTGAGAGTGGAGAGGTTGATTGCGGAGTAGTTTATGCGACAGATGCAGCTACATCACAAAAAATTACTGTGGTATGCGAAGCACCAAAGGACAGCCATAAACCAGTTATATATCCTGTGGCTGTGCTGAAAAGTAGTAAGCATTCGGTGGAGGCACAGGCTTTTTTAGACTATTTATCCACACCTGAGGTTGTAAAGGTATTTGAAAAATATGGTTTCAAAATGAAATAATCATGAAAAACTTAACTATCAGAGGAGGTGAGTATCATGGATTTATCACCGCTTTATATATCACTGAAGGTGGCTTTTATTGCTACGATAATAACAATTTTTACAGGTATTGCAGCAGCCCGTTATGTTTTGAAAATTAGGCGGTTTAAGGGCTTGATTGATGGTGCGCTTACACTGCCCATGGTACTGCCTCCTACGGTCGTGGGCTTTTTCTTATTAGTTATTTTTGGGAAAAATAGTGTACTTGGAAAAGTACTAATGCAGTTTAATATAACAGTTGTATTTTCCTTGGTGGGAGCAGTAATTGCTTCCGCCATTGTGTCATTTCCGCTAATGTATCGAACCGTAAGAGGTGCATTTGAGCAGTTTGATACTAACATAATTTATGCAGCAAGAACACTTGGAATATCCGAATTTAAGATATTTTGGGGAATTATTATTCCAAATGTAATTCCAAGCATAATAGCAGGAACAGTTCTTAGCTTTGCTAGAGCACTTGGGGAATTTGGCGCAACAATAATGCTTGCAGGAAATATACCTGGGAGGACACAGACAATGGCAATTGCTGTATATACGGCGGTGCAAGCTGGGGATAGAGCAAAAGCATACAATTGGGTTATGATTATCTGTGCAATGTCCTTTGCATCAATAATACTTATGAATTTTTGGAATAACCTTCAATATAAAAAATCGGCAAAAAGGAGTGATTTTTAATGTCTCTATATGTTGATATCAAAAAAGTTCTTGGGGAGTTTACGCTAAATGTCAAATTTACTGCACAGGAAGAAGTTATGGCTATATTAGGTGCTTCTGGTTGTGGCAAGAGTATGACATTGAAATGTATAGCCGGAATAGAAACCCCTGATGAAGGTAAAATTGTAGTAGGCGACAGGGTTTTATTTGACTCGGAAAAGAACATTGATTTATCACCGCAAAAAAGGAAGGTAGGATATTTGTTTCAGAATTATGCACTTTTCCCTAATATGACGGTAGAAGAAAACATTGGTTCAGGGGTGAACCTTCCTAAAAAAGAGCGTTTCAGGGTAGTAAAAGAAAAAATAAAAGCATTTTATTTGGAGGGCTTGGAGAAAAAACGTCCAAGTCAGCTTTCTGGTGGGCAGCAGCAAAGAGTTGCGCTTACTAGAATTTTGGTTTCAGAGCCTGAAATTATTATGTTAGATGAACCTTTTTGTGCTCTTGACAGCTATTTAAAATGGCAGCTAGAGCAAGAACTGATGGACTTGCTTTCAGCTTTTAAAGGTACAGTTTTGTTCGTATCACATAATAGGAACGAAGTGTATCGATTTTCCGATACCATTGCTGTCGTTTCAGATGGAAAAATTGATGCTGTAAGTAAAAAGGAAACCTTGTTCAAAAATCCACAAACCTTTGCTGCTGCACTTTTGACAGGCTGCAAAAATATATCTAGAGCACAGAAACTCACAGAACATACACTAAATGCAATTGATTGGGATATGATTCTGTATAGTAGCCGGATAATACCGGAGGATATAAAGCACGTGGGTATGCGAGCTCACTATTTCAAGTACACAGAGAATGTGGATTCTCAAAATACTATGACCTGTGATGTAACAAAAGTTATTGAAAACCCATTTTCCTATATTATTATGTTGAAAAATAAAAATAGCACTGTCGGAAATGGGTTTTCAAAAATAAGGTGGGAAGTGGATAAGGATGCCTGGAAAGCAATTTCTCAAAAAAATATTCCTTTAAGGCTTATTTTTCAAGAAGACGATCTATTGCTGCTTAGCTGAATCAAATTTCCTATGGACAACACTCACATATAATAATAAAATAATAATACAAAAGCGACTTAGCTGTCGCTTTTGTATTATTGTAGAAATTTTTTTAGATATATTAATATAAGTTAATAGCTATAGTAACTGATTCATGCTAATTTTGGAGGCAGAGATAGATGGACGAAATACAGATAATAATCAATCAAATAATAATTCTCACATTGCTTGGAATCACGGGCTACGTCGCTGGCAAGAAAAAATACTTACCCGAAGATTCACACAAATACATATCTGCACTTATCTTGAAGATAACGATGCCGTTTTTACTTTTCACCACAATGGGTAATTACTCATTTACCAGTGAAACTCTTACAAATGGGTTATATATATTTGTTCTTGGCGTTGTGTTCATGTTATTAGCAGGTTTGATAGCTCTTGGGCCCTGCAAGGCAATGGGTATAAAAGAAAAGACAAAAAACATTTATATTGCTCAGTCAATGTTCGGTAATGTTATATTTATGGCATATCCCATACTTAAAGCTATGTATGGCGATGTGGGAATTGTATATGCCATTTTTTTTAATATAGCTAATGATGCAATATTATGGACCTTGGGTGTATATTTATTCAACAAGCATAATAAAAAGAACGATAAGGACAATCTGTCACATCTTATAAACCCTAACACATTAGCATTTCTGGGTGGAATAATGATTATTGCTCTAAAGTATCTGCTTAAAATAGATAAAATAGCTGTCTATAATGGTGCCTGGAAAATCTTTTATGATACCTTTAATGGCTTAGGACATACTACAATTTACCTCTCTATGATATTTATAGGGTTGCTCCTTTCAAATATAAAAGCAACTGGAATTAACAATATTTTGTCTAAATCAAGGTTTTTGGTGTTCTCAATTTTTAAACTGCTTCTTGTGCCTCTATTGGCTATTGCTTTCTTTAAAATGACAAACAATTTTTTTGATCCGTTTGTTAAGAAAATAGTGGTACTACAGCTAGCAATGCCAGCATCAACTATAGTTTCAGCCCTTGCTCTACAATATGATTCTGACTATAATGCTGCCACAGAGGGAATATTAATTTCAACTATTTTGTCAATATTTACATTGCCAATTATAGTGTACCTTTTAATATAATGATGGCTTAAAACTGAGGTATCTTGGTTTTATCCGAATATTAAAATCAAATAGCAAAAAAATGTTCGCTTTTTTTGCTAGATTAATTGACAATTGAGTTTAAAATTTGATAATATTAAGATATAAAAGACGAATTATTTTAGAGAAATAGCAATAAATGTTCATAAAACCATTTGCAAGTATGGAGGATAAAAAAATGTGTGTTTCCAGAGATGCTAAAGTAGCTATAATCATGGGAAGCGATTCGGACTGGTCAGTAATGAAAAGCTGTTTAAAGATATTAAAGAATTTCGAAATTGATTGTGAAGTAATGGTGTGCTCTGCACATAGAACACCTGACAAAGCATCTGAATATGCAAAGAATGCTGAGGCTAATGGTATTGATGTTATTATAGCTGCGGCAGGCAAGGCTGCACATCTACCAGGTGTATTAGCTGCATATACACCGATTCCAGTTATAGGAGTGCCAATTAAATCATCAACGATGGATGGATTGGATTCATTACTTTCAATAGTTCAAATGCCAACTGGAATTCCTGTTGCAACAGTTGCTATTGATGGAGCAGAGAATGCGGCTCTATTGGCAATACAAATTCTATCAGTTGCATATCACGAGCTGAGACAAAAAATGATAGATTACAAAAAATCACTAGCAGAAAAAGTTGAAAAGAAAAATATAGAACTTCAAAAAAAGATACTGGAAATGTAAATTATCCTTAAATGTAAATCAGACTTGAAAAATAAGTTTTGTAACAAACAATAAAGCAAATAGAAGGAGTAAGTTATGTGTGATTCTGGTCAATGCTTTCAATGCGACAACTTGGACTGCTTAGATGAGCGACTTGATAAAATGCATGAAGAATGTGGTGTATTCGGAATATACTCACTTGAAAATAATGATGTAGATGTGGCTGGGTTGACATATTATGGACTGTATGCACTTCAACATAGGGGGCAGGAGAGCGCAGGAATAGCCGTAAGTGACAGAGAAACCATTGTTTTCCACAAGGATATGGGCTTAGTTCCAGAAATATTTGACAGAGTGGTACTGAATCATTTAAAGGGTACAATGGCTGTAGGACATGTACGTTACTCGACGACAGGTGCAAGCCGACGTGAAAATGCACAGCCAATAGTTGTCAGGTCTAGAAATGGGCAAATGGCTTTGGCTCATAACGGAAATATTGTTAATGCTTCTATACTCAGAGATCAAATGGAGAATAATGGAACAATATTTCAAACTACGAATGATACAGAAGTTTTAATAAATTTAATTACAAAGCATAGTATTTCTTCAGATACGCTTGAAGATGCTATTGAGAAAATGATGCATGACGTCAAAGGCTCATATGGGTTAATACTAATGACCGCAAACAAGATGTTGGGAATTAGAGACCCATTTGGAATTAGACCTTTATGCATAGGAAAGACTTCGACCGCATATGTACTAGCTTCCGAATCCTGTGCACTTGATGCTGTTAATGCCGAATTTATCAGGGATATAGAGCCTGGAGAAATAGTTATTATAGAAAATAATGAAATAAGATCAATTAGACCATTCAATCGTAAAGATACAAAACTCTGCATATTCGAGTTTGTGTATTTTGCCAGACCAGATAGCGTAATAGATGGAGCAAGCGTTCAGCAATCTAGATATGAAGCCGGAAAACGACTGGCTATTGAGCATCCTGTAGATGCTGACGTTGTAATTGGAGTTCCTGATTCAGGTATATCGGCTGCAATTGGTTTTTCAAAACAGACAGGTATTCCTTATGGTGAGGGAATAGTTAAAAATAAATATGTAGGCAGAACCTTTATTCAGCCTAGTAAGGGCATGAGAGAAATGGCTGTTAGGATAAAACACAATGCCATTAAAAAGACAATTGAAGGTAAAAGAGTTGTTATAATAGATGACTCAATTGTTAGAGGAACAACCACTAGACGAATTGTTCAAATATTGAAAAAAGCAGGTGCCAAAGAAGTTCATATGAGAGTTAGCTCACCACCACTCAAATTCCCTTGCTATTTTGGAATTGATATTTCATCAAGAACTGAGCTAGTTGCTGATAGGCTTTCAGTAGATGAAATAAGAGAGATGATTTGTGCGGACACATTGGGATATTTGAGTTTGGAGGGACTTTTGCAGAGCCCTGTAGGTTCAAAATGTGGATTCTGCTCAGCTTGCCTAGATGGGAAGTATCCTATAGATGTTCCTGAAGAAGGAGATAAATTTAGCTGCGGTTGCTAGTTTTTAAAGATACTAATTATTATAAATGATGAATTTTTTGGAGGGTAAAGAGATGACCACATACAGGGATGCGGGTGTTGATGTTGAAGCAGGCTATGAGGCAGTTAAGTTGATGAAAACCCATGTGAAACGTACATTTAGACCAGAGGTTATGACTGAATTGGGCGGTTTTGGAGGACTTTTTGGGTTAGATAAATCAAAATATGAGCAACCAGTTTTAGTTTCGGGCACAGATGGAGTTGGCACAAAGCTCAAAATGGCTTTTCTATTGAACAAGCATGATACAGTAGGAATTGACTGTGTGGCTATGTGTGTAAATGATATTATATGCAGTGGAGCAGAGCCCTTGTTTTTCTTGGATTATATTGCTGTAGGAAAAAACTATCCTGAAAAGGTTGCTGAGATTGTAAAGGGTGTAGCTGATGGATGTGTGATGTCAGGGTGTGCACTTATAGGCGGGGAAACTGCTGAAATGCCGGGGTTTTATCCTGTAGACGAATACGATTTAGCTGGTTTTACAGTAGGAATAGTAGATAAGAATAAAATAATTAATGGAAAGAGTATAACAGCTGGTGATAAGCTGATTGGACTTCCATCATCAGGACTTCACAGCAACGGATATTCTCTGGTTAGAAAGCTCATCAACCCTACAGAGAAGAACCTGAATGTATATGTTGAAAAGCTTGGCTGCACATTGGGTGAAGAACTAATTAAGCCAACAAAAATATATGTGAAAACAATTCTTGCTCTAATAGAGAAATATGATGTCAAAGGAATTTGCCACATAACAGGTGGTGGATTCGTAGAGAATATTCCAAGAATGATTCCAGAGGGGTTAAGGGTAAATATTCAAAAGGATTCATGGCCTATACTCCCAATATTCAATCTGCTTAAGGATTTGGGCAACATGGAGGACAAGGATATTTTCAATACCTTCAATATGGGAATAGGAATGGTTTTGGCTGTAGAGGAAGGCAAGGCAGATGAAATAACAGCTTACTTGCAATCAATTGGACAAGAGGCTTTCCTTATCGGTTCTATAACCGAGGGTGAGGCTGGGGTAGATATATGCTAAACATTGGTGTATTGGTGTCTGGAAGTGGCTCAAACCTCCAGGCTATAATAGACAAGCTAGAAAGTGGATATATTAAGGATGTAAAAATAGTAACAGTAGTTTCAAACAAAGCTGATGTTTTTGCTCTTCAGAGGGCAAAAAAAAATGGTATTGAGGGAACTTGCATATCTAGAAGGTCTTTTAATAATATGGATGAATATGATGAGGCTCTTATCAATCATTTTAAAGAGCATGATGTTGGTCTTGTGGTTATGGCAGGCTTCTTGTCAATTTTAGGAGAACGCTTCAGCAAGTATTATATTAATAGGGTTATCAATATTCACCCATCTTTAATACCTTCATTTTGCGGGAAGGGTTTTTATGGAATTATTCCTCATCAGCAGGTGCTGGAGTTGGGTGTGAAAGTAACCGGTGCTACGGTGCATTTTGTTGAGCTAGAGGCTGACTCTGGCCCAATAATATTACAAAAGGCAGTATATGTGGAGGAAAACGACACACCAGAAATACTCCAAAGACGAGTTATGGAGCAAGCAGAGTGGGAGATACTACCTGAAGCAATAAAGCTTTTTGCAGAAAACAGATTGGTTATCGAAGGAAATAAGGTAAAAATTCTTTAAATCTCAATTTTTCAGTTAAATAAGTAAGATCCTGAGTGCTACTGGCGCTTCTGATCTTATCATAAGTTGAAATGTAGAGTTAATTTTAATATTTTAAAAGTTTATGATTGGAGGAATTAGTTTTATGATTAAGCGAGCATTAATAAGTGTTTCAGACAAAACAGGCATAGTCGAGTTTGCATCCTCACTTGCTGCAAAAGGGGTAGAGATAATATCTACAGGTGGAACAGCAAAGACTCTTTCGGCTGCGGGACTAAAGGTGATAAATGTATCTGATATTACAGGTTTTCCAGAATGCCTTGATGGAAGAGTTAAGACTCTACATCCAAAGGTTCATGCGGGAATTTTGGCAATAAGAAGTAATGAAGAGCATATGAAACAGATCAAGGAACTAGGAGTAGAAACTATTGATTTGGTAGTTATAAACTTGTATCCTTTCAAACAAACAATTCTAAAAGGAAATGTAGAGCTTGAAGAAGCAATTGAGAATATTGATATCGGTGGACCAACTATGCTTAGAGCAGCTGCAAAGAACTATCAGGATGTAGTAGTAGTAGCTGACCCTGTAGATTATGAAAAAGTGCTAGAAGAGATGAATGAAACAGGAGATGTTAGTCTAAAAACCAAGTTTAGACTAGCCTACAAGGTTTTCGAACACACAAGCCATTATGATACACTTATTGCCAAATACTTGAGAGATACGCTTGGCAATATTGATTTTCCAGAAACGCTTTCTCTTACATTTGAAAAGGTTCAGGATTTGCGCTATGGTGAAAATCCTCATCAAAAAGCTGTTTTCTATAAAGAGGTTGGTTCTAACATAGGTCTTCTCCCAAGTGCAGTTCAACTTCATGGAAAAGAGTTATCCTATAACAATATCAATGATACGAATGGTGCAATAGAGCTAATCAAGGAGTTTGATGAGCCTACAGTAGTTGCTGTAAAGCATACTAATCCATGTGGCGTTGGAAGTGCACAAAATATTTGTGCTGCTTACATAAGAGCATACGAATCAGATCCAGTTTCCATTTTCGGTGGAGTAATAGCTGCTAACAGAGAAATAGACGCAAAAACAGCAGAGGAAATTCAAAAAATATTTGTTGAAATAGTTGTTGCACCTTCTTTCACTGATGAAGCCTTAAACATTTTAATGAAAAAGAAGAATATTAGATTATTGAAGCTAGAAGGTATTACAGAGAAGATTTCTCCAGATACTTATGATATGAAAAAAGTTGCTGGTGGTCTTTTGGTTCAACAGTACAATAGCCAGTTATTTAATCAAGAAGATTTGAAATGTGTTACTGAGGTACAACCAACAAAAGAGCAAATGGAGGATTTAATATTTGCGATGAAGGTTGTTAAGTATACAAAATCAAATGGTATTGCTCTTGCAAAATGCAGGCAAACAATAGGAGTTGGTCCTGGTCAGACAAACAGAATAGTTCCTACAAAGGTGGCTATTGAATACGCTGGAGAGCGGTCAAATGGGGCGGTCATGGCATCAGATGCATTCTTCCCATTCTCTGACTGTGTTGAGGCAGCAGCGGCTGCTGGAATAAAAGCAATTATTCAGCCAGGAGGCTCTCTTAAAGATCAGGAATCAATTGACGCATGTAATAAATATGGAATTGCAATGATGTTCACTGGTATGAGACATTTCAAACACTAAAATTTTTGATGCGGAGGTTATTAAACTAACCTCCGCATCAAAAAAATGATAATAAAGTCTTATAGAAGCTCTTTTATATAAGGAGGTTGAGTATGAAGGTATTAGTGGTTGGAGGGGGAGGAAGAGAGCATACGATTGTATGGAAGCTCTCTCAAAGCCCAAGGATAAGTGAATTATACTGTGCACCAGGAAACGGTGGAATTTCTAAGATGGCAACCTGCGTTGACATAAAAGCCACCGATATAGATGGAATAGTAAACTACTCCAAAGAGAATAAAATAGATTTGGTAGTAGTAGCACCTGATGACCCACTTGTAGCAGGTATGGTAGACAAACTTTATAAAGCTGGAATTAGGGCTTTTGGTCCTGTCAAAGCAGCGGCTATTATTGAGGGCAGCAAGTCGTTTTCTAAGGATTTAATGAAGAAATATAACATATCTACAGCGGGCTACAAGGTTTTTGAAAAAAGTGCTGATGCTTTAAAATATCTTAATACCTGTAGTGCCCCAATAGTGGTAAAGGCTGATGGCCTAGCGCTCGGTAAAGGTGTTATTATTGCAAAGACTATCGAGGAAGCAAAGGATGCTGTAAATGCCATTATGAATGATATGGTCTTTGGCGAAGCCGGTAGCAAAGTAGTTATTGAAGAATATATTGAAGGTCCGGAGATTTCTATTCTAGTTTTCACAGATGGAAAAACTATAGTACCTATGGTATCAGCACAGGATCACAAGCGTGCATATGACGATGACCAAGGACCAAATACCGGAGGCATGGGGACTTTTTCACCAAGTCCTTTATATGATAAGAAGCTTGCAGACTACTGTATGAAGGAAGTTTTCGTTCCAACAATAGAGGCTATGAATAAAAAACGACGTAAATTTAAAGGCGTTTTATATTTTGGATTGATGCTTACAAAGGATGGTCCAAAGGTTTTGGAATATAACGCTAGGTTTGGTGATCCTGAAACACAAGTAGTTTTACCAAGGCTCAAGACAGATTTGCTTGATATATTCGAGGCGATAATTGATGAGAAGTTAGCTGATATTAAAATTGAATGGAATGATAATGCTGCTGTTTGTGTAGTTGCAGCCTCTGGTGGATATCCCGGAAAATATTCCACAGGAATAGAGATAAGCGGACTTGATGAAGCTCAGGCAAATGAAGATACTATCGTATTTCATGCCGGTACAGCTTACAAAGATGGTAAGTTCTATACGTCTGGTGGAAGAGTATTAGGAGTTACAGCGGTTGAAGAAACCATGGACAAGGCAATAGATAAAGCATACGCTGGAATAGAAAAAATAAGCTTTGAAGGAATGCATTACAGAAGAGATATTGGCAGAAAATAAAGCAGACTTAGTTCAGATAAAGAAGAATATTTTTAGAGACCTTGCTCCACTTTTTAAGTGTAACAAGGTCTTTTTGTGTAAATATGAATTATTTAACAATAAGGATTTCGCATTTTTTGATAGGTAGTTGATTTTATTATGTTATAATAGTCTCTATATCAGCTGCAAGAAATTTAAACCTTAGAGGGGATAGTTTAATGGAAAGCAGAGGCTTGAAAATCGGAATTTGTGGAGGTACGTTTGACCCTATTCACTTGGGTCATCTTGCGATTGCTGAGTTGGTTAGGTGCGAATTTAATTTGGATAAAGTTCTATTTATTCCATCCGGCATGCCACCACATAAGGATTTGAGGATTGTTACTGATGCTATCCATCGATTAAATATGGTTAAATGTGCTGTAAGTACAAATCCATATTTTGAAGTTGTTTCTGTTGAGACTCAAAGACAAGGATACTCTTATACAGTGGACACATTGAAGGAACTGCATGAAATGTATCAGCCAGATACACAGTTTTACTATATAATTGGTGCAGATGTAGTAATGGATTTACTCACTTGGAAAAGTGCAGAAGAAGTTTTTGGATTAACTAAATTTATTGCGGTAATGAGGCCAGGGTTTTTGGATGAGGAGTTTGATGCCCAAATAAAGGCTTTAAGAAATAAATTTAATATTGATATTACTAGCTTTGAAGCACCACTCATAGAGATCTCATCAACCTTCATAAGGAATAGAATAATTAAAAATCAATCTGTAAAATATCTTGTAAATGAGTGCGTTGAAGAATATATAAAGAATAATAATTTATATCTATAAAAGGAACTATATTATGAATTTAGTTGAAATGGATGAATTGCTGAAAAAGTCGTTGAAACCAAATAGATATATTCATTCTGTAAATACAATGAAGGTAGCAATTTCCTTGGCAGAGCATTACGGGGAGAATACTGATGCTGCCGCAATTGCAGGACTCCTGCACGATTGCGCCAAAAACTTGAATGATGATGATACTAAAAAATATTGCACTCTTAGTGGGATAGAGCTAAATGAGGTTGAGCAAAAACAAGTCTTCTTAATGCATGGTGCAGTAGGTGCAATTATTGCCAAGGAAAAATACGGGGTGAATGATGAAAGTATATTAAATGCTATTAAATATCATTCGACAGGTTTTTCTAAAATGAGTATGATGGATAAATTAGTTTTTTTAGCAGACTGCATAGAGCCAGGCAGAACGCATTACGAGGTTTATGGTGTGCGAAGGTTGGCCTATGAAAATATTGATAAAGCTTTGATATGTGCGTTTGATAATATTATTAAATATATTATTAAACAGAAGGGCCTAATTCACCCGTTTACTATTGAAGCAAGAAACAATATATTGATATCAAAATAAACCGAAATAATGTTTGGAGACGAGAAAAATGAGTAAATTTTTGAAAGTAGCATTTTATGCAATAGGGACTTTTTTGTTGGTTTTCTCATCAGTTATTGTTGGAGCCAATTTTGTTAAAGATTCTGGCGTATTTGACAAGCCTATAGTTCAGGTTATAAAGCAGCCTCAAAAAGCACCAGCAACGGCTAGTACTCCTAAGGTTGTTATTGTTACTGAACCCGTGAAGCAAGAGCCTGTCAAGCAAACCCCTGCGGCTTCGACTGTTAACAACAAAAAGCTAGTTGTTGAGGTTATTAACTATACTGATAAAAGTGGTCTGGCAGAGGAAACTAGGGCAATGCTAGAAGCGAAAGGATACACTGTAAGTGCAGGAAATTATGTAGATAGCAAACAGGGAACTTCCCAGATTATTATTAGAAAAAAAGGTGTAAATACTGACGTAATCAGGAACATGCTTAAAATATCTGTAATAAAGGAAGAACTTCAGCCAGATTCTAGATTTGATGTTACTATTATTATCGGAAGTGACTTTAATCCTTAGTTATTCCTTAGATTTGAAAGATTTACACGTAAGTGATATAATAAGCAAGTCTGCGCAATTTTGACGTGAAAAATATACAGAAGCTGAAGATGAGGTGCAAAAATTGGATTCAAAAATATTAGTAGATAAGATAGTAGAAGCGATGGAAGGAAAGAAGGCAATAGATATCAGCATAATTGATATCCAAAATATCACAGTAATTGCAGATTACTTTGTAATTTGTAGTGGTACTTCTACCACTCATATCAAAGCAATATCAGATGAAATAGATTTTATGTTAGGCGAAATAGGGCTTAAATCCTATCACAAAGAAGGCTATAATACTGCAAGATGGATTTTACTAGACTATGCAGACGTAGTCATTCATGTTTTCCATCATGAAGACAGAGGCTTTTATAATTTGGAAAGGCTATGGTCAGATGGTAAATTGACTAGTATTAGATAAAATGATTGTAGTAAATGAAGCAAATATTACAAAAAGTATTTTTAAAATAGCTATTCCTACTGTTATTGAGCAGATGTTAATTATGATAGTAGGGGTTGTTTCGCTTGCATTTGTTGGACGCCTAAATAACGAAGCAGTTACAGCAGTTGGCTTTATAAATTCGTTGTTTGGTTTTATACAGGTATTTTTTGTTGCACTATCAACAGGATGCACTGTTGTAATAGCTAGATTGATTGGCGAAGGCAATGTAAATATGGCAAAGTCAGCTATAAAGCAATGCGTAGTTATTGGCTTTGCTATATCATCTGTATTTGCAGTTTGCTTAATATTATTTGCAAGGCCAGTTATAGTTGCATTTTTTGGCGGTGCTGAGCAGATTGTAATTGATATGGCCACTAAGTACTTCAAGATTACTCTAATTACACTGCCATTGATGTTTGCAAATATTATCATAAGCGGGTCTTTAAGAGGTGCGGGAGATACAAAAACGCCAATGCTTATTGCAAATATTGTAAATATATTGAACATTGTTTTATGTTATGTTTTAATATATGGGATAAGTATAGGTGATTTTTCCATAGCAAAAATGGGCGTGACAGGTGCTGCTATAGCGGTTTGCATATCAAGAGGTGTGGGCGGATTATTGAGTTTATTTGTTGTTTTGAATAAAACTGTATTATTATCTTTTAGTTTAAAGGGTAGACTATTAATAGATTTTCCTCTGCTAAAAAGAATATTACATGTAGGTATTCCAGCTTCTCTTGAACAATTAATTATGCAGGGCGGATTTCTGCTATTGCAAGTAGTAATTTCAAGAATGGGAACTGAATCCTCAACGGTATATCAAATAGTAATGTCGATAAATTCTATTTGCTTTGTTCCTATATTTGGGTTCGGTATTTCCGCTACTACTATGGTTGGTCAAAGCCTAGGTGCAAAAAGGATAGATCTTGCGAAAAAAAGTGGATGGCAAACTATAAAAATTTGTCTTTGCATTACAGTAGTTCTATCAAGTTTACTGTTTATTTTTGCAGGTAATTTGATCAGAATATATACTAATGATATTACTATTATCTCTATAGGAGTGGGGGCAATAAGGCTTTTTAGCTTTTCACAGCCATTTGTTTCAATTGTAACTGTGGTCTCCAATGCTTTAAGAGGTGCTGGAGATATGGCATATGTAATGCTAACTAGTTTTATCGGGATTTGGTGCTTGAGATTATTAGTGACCTTTGGGCTAGATTATTTATTTAAAATAGGTATTAATGCTGCATGGATAGCTCTATTCCTGGATTTTTTTATAAGGGCTATGATGTACTTAGTTAGATTTAGAAAAGGAAAATGGACAAATATTACAATATAAAGGAAGGTAAGAAATGATTAGTACAAATGGTGTTTCTCTTAGATATGGGGGACGAGCTTTATTTGAAAATGTAAATATCAAATTTACTAAAGGCAACTGCTATGGCTTGATTGGGGCAAATGGTTCTGGAAAAACAACTTTTTTAAACATACTTTCAGGAGAAATCGAGCCAAACAAGGGTGATGTTGCTATAACATCTGGCGAGAGGCTGGCAGTACTTAAGCAGGATCATTATGAGTATGATGAATATGACGTTCTAAAGACTGTACTTTTGGGTCATAAAAGACTTGTTGAAATCATGGATGAAAAGGAACTTATGTATGCCAAGTCTGAGTTTACTGAGGCTGAGGGAATGAGACTTTCTGAATTAGAGGCTGAATTTGCTGAATTAAATGGTTGGGATGCTGAGTCTGATGCAGCAATAATGCTCAATGGTTTAAGTATAGGAGAGGAATATCATTACAAAAAAATGAAGGATTTAGATGGATCTGAAAAGGTTAGGGTGCTGTTGGCTCAGGCTTTATTTGGTAATCCTGATATTTTACTCATGGACGAGCCTACAAACCATTTGGATGTAGCCTCGATTACTTGGCTAGAAAATTTCCTCATGAATTTTGAAAATATAGTCATAGTAGTATCTCATGATAGACACTTTATAAATAAGGTTTGTACTCAAATAGCTGACATTGATTTTAGCAAGATTCAAGTATACGTTGGTAACTATGACTTTTGGTATCAATCAAGTCAATTAGCACTCCAGCAGGCAAAAGATGTTAATAAGAAGACCGAGACAAGAATAAAAGAGCTACAGGAATTTATACAGAGGTTTAGCGCAAACGCATCTAAGTCAAAGCAGGCTACATCTCGTAAAAAATCACTTGATAAGTTAGTTCTTGAGGATATAAAGCCTTCTTCAAGAAAGTATCCTTTTGTTGATTTCAAGCCAGATAGAGAGGCAGGAAATGATCTGCTTATGATAACTGGACTATCAAAGGAAATAGAAGGTACTAAGCTTTTAAATGACTTGAACGTAATAGTAAATAAAGGTGATAAAATAGCTTTGGTAGGAACATATGGCATAGCAAAGACCGCACTCTTTAAGATACTTATGGGTGAAATGGAACCCGACAGCGGTGAATCCAAATGGGGTATAACTACATCACAATCGTATTTCCCAAAGGATAATTCCAAATTCTTTGATGGTGTAGACCTTAACCTTGTTGACTGGCTCAGACAATTTTCAAAAGATCAGACTGAGACGTTCATAAGAGGTTGGTTAGGAAGAATGCTGTTTGGCGGAGAAGAGTCTTTGAAAAAAGCATCTGTGCTATCTGGAGGAGAAAAGGTTCGTTGTATGCTTTCAAAAATGATGCTTTCTGGTGCAAATATTTTAATACTTGATGAACCTACAAATCATCTTGATTTGGAATCAATAACAGCCTTAAATAATGGTTTAATTAATTATAAGGGTACTATTTTGCTTACTTCACATGACCATGAGTTTGTTCAGACAATAGCAAATAGAATAATTGAATTAACTCCAAAGGGTATTATAGACAGACAAATGACGTATGATGAGTATCTAGAAAATGAGGATGTATCAGCGCTTAGAAAAGAAATGTGGGCGTAGCATTTGCTTGGAAATTCAGTAATTAAAAAATCGCTTAAAACCTATAGGTTTTAGGCGATTTTTTTAGTTGAAGAAACCCTTTATCGGTAAACAAATGGGTCATTTTAATTTTCATCTATACCGTCTCCTCCTTCTTCTTGATATTCTTCTTAGGATTCTCCTTAAAATCAAAAATAAAACAACAACAATTACTGCAATAGAAATATATTTAAATTTTGAGCTGCTTAATGTTTTATTGGTAAGCTCCTTTGTCGTGGCTTTGATACTCTGATCTATTGTACGTGAAGAAACAATATCTACTTTGCCAATAGAAATTCCATCCCTTTGATAAATAATATTCCCTAATACAGTTCCCTTGGTGATAGGGGCCTTTAAATCCTGCTTAATAGTTACTTTCTCTTCAATTTTCCATTCATCCTTGTTGTTTGGCAATATAGCTTCAACCTTACCACTTGTGACAAGGTCAAGCTTTCCATCATCAGAAGCATCTTGTACTTGAACATTTTTTATCAGGGTGGTTCTGTCGATTACCAATTGTTTTGAGTAATTTTCATAACCAGCTCGTAATAGTGTTTCTGTAAAATCAAAGACAGTTCTGTTGGGCGTATTGCTTACTCCCATAACTACGGATATTAATTCAAGTCCATCTTTATTTACAGCCGATGATATAAAGTTTGCACCTGCTCTCAGTGTTGAGCCGGTTTTTAAGCCAGTTATAGTAAATTGATTCCTATCATCACCAGTGTCAGGCCCGAACTTAAATGACTGACCGAGCAGCTTGTTGGTAGTGTTTAATATATTCCACTTTTCATGTTTATTAGTCGGGGGCAACATGTCCAATTTTTTTTGGCTAATAATATCTCTAAACACTGGAAAAGTTAAACACTCTTTTGCTATAAGCGCCAAGTCTCTGGCAGTAGAAAAGTGATTAGCATCTTTTTCATATTCATCAATACCACACGGATTGGTAAACGTAGTATTTTTAGCTCCAACCTCTATAGCCATTTTATTCATCTCTACTACAAAATCAGCTCTAGATGGATAAAGGTTTTCAGCAACAATATTGGTAGCTTCATTGGCAGACACAATTAAAAAAGCATGTAACAGATTGTCTAAAGTCATTTGTTCACCAGGTAGAATTCCAATGTTCATTCCTCCTTGGCCAATATCAGAGACAGCCTCAGGGCTAGCAGTCATTACTTGACTGAGATTACCTTTCTTAAGTGCAACAAGGGCAGTCATTATCTTCGTGGTACTTGCGGGACGAAGTCTAAGATCAGGATTCGATGAATATAGAACACTACCTGTTTTTGCATCCATCAATATGTATGCTTTTGCATCTATATCTAGAGCGCAAAAGGCTGGTGAAACTCGGAATGCGAATATTAGTACAAAAATAAAAGTGGCAACTGCTTTCTTCATAAATTACTCCTTTGTAAAAGTGTCTCCTAATAGTATAATGCAAAAATACTTATTTTTAAACTTTTTTAGCAATATTTGTTTTTGATATAGCAATTTACCAATATATGTATTATAATAAACTTTAATAATAGTCTCACCATTTACATTTCAAATTTATAATTCATATTTATTTAATATCCACAATTGCGAATACTACCACTGAATCCAAAAATCTTTTTATCTTAAAACTCAATTGAGAACAACCAAATAATAAAACACTATTTTGAAGGAAAAAATTATTTTTTGTAGGTTACTTAATAATATTTTAAGCATATTTAAATATGCTCAGTTCTATTTTAAAATATATAAAAAACTTATAACTTAGGAGGAGAAATGGAAATAACAGTCTTTGGTAAACAATTCTTTATTAACAAGGTATTATTTTTTTGCTTAATTGTCTTTCTTATAATTGTCTCAGGTGTTCTAGGGTATTTCTTAAAACAGGTATATCAACCATTATCTAATTCAGATATAGAAGAAAGCAATACTAAAATAATTCAGTCGGAGGTAACAGATCCTTCAGATGAGATATTAAAGGCAGAGCAAGAAGTAGAAGTAAAGGTATATATTACAGGGTGTGTAAATAAGCCAGGGGTGGTAACTATTAAAAAGGGACAGGTTATTGATGATGTAATAAAAATAGCAGGTGGAGCAACTAAAGAGGCTGATCTTCAAAACATTAATTTGGCGTATAAGCTAAATGAAAATACTATGTTAAGAATAAAGTCAAAGGTTGTAAATGTAGTTTCTACAGGTTCAGCAACTAAAACAAGCTCTAATAAAGCAGTGGCGACTGCTTCGCCAACTAGCTCAAAAGCTTATATAACTCAGAAACAAAGCAGCACGCCGGCTAAAGCTGGCAATACCGAGGTGGCAGATTCAAACAAAATGAATAGTGGTGTCGATATTGTAACAGATAGTTTAGGTGCTGTAGTTGTAGCAGATGATGAAGAGGGTGACAGTAGCAAAAAAAACAGCCTAATTAACATAAACAAGGCATTACAGACGGAACTTGAGAACCTTCCTAATGTTGGGCCAGCAACTGCTAAAGCTATAATTGATTATAGAGAAAAAAACGATGGTTTTAAGAAGATTACAGATATAATGAAAATAACTGGTATAAAGCAAAAAACCTATGACAAAATCAAGGAACTTATATGTATAGAATAAAAAATACAAATAAAAAACCAGCTCCGTGAGCTGGCTTTTAAATAATTTAAAGGAGGAAAATATAAATAATTTTCATCCTTATTATATTACTTTAAAGAAGTAATTCAAATAGTATAAATAAACGATTTTTCTGTCGAAAAAAGCAAAATAACATACATTATTAACAATCACTTAAGATAAAGTGGTAGAATAAAGATTGATATTAAGATGTAAGTTACCAAAATAGTTACTGAAGGTAAAACAAATCCAAATAGCGTGAATCTAAAAAACTTTGTGTGTCTATGTTTTTTATATCTTTTAAATCTCGTATTTCTCAAGTGGGTGCCTCCTAGATGTAAATTACTCGATATTAATTAGTACATAGTTTATAACAATAACCTCCATGAGTAGTACAGTTGTCGCAAAAATCACAGATTGGTAAATTTAATTTATATATATTATTGCACTATTTGGTGATATAATTTCACTTAAACTTATATTTTAACAATGGGAGGTAATATCGGCTTTTTAAATTATTATTTTAGGTCGATATAAATAACTTATGAAATATTTAAGATTTTTATACAATGGGGAAGAAAAAGAAGGAATACTTAATGATGATGAGATAACTGAAATTGAAGGTAACATCTTTGAAAACCCGATTGTTTTGCAAAAAAAGTATAGATTGTGTGATGTAAAACTTATGCCACCGTGCAAGCCTACCAAGGTGGTTGCAGTTGGACTTAATTATATTAACCATATTAAGGAGTTCTCTGGACGAGACATACCTAAAAATCCAATACTTTTTATAAAATTGCCACATACTATTATTGGGCATGGAGATACTATTATATTGCCAAAGGAGTCTGATAGAGTTGATTACGAAGCCGAATTTGCAGTAGTTATTGGAAAATATTGTAAAAATATTGAGCCTGCTGCGGCAGGGGAATATATATTTGGTGCTACGTGCCTAAACGATGTTACAGCAAGAGATATTCAGAAGTCAGATGGACAATGGACTAGAGGAAAAAACTATGAAACATTTTGTCCAATAGGGCCATATATTGCAACAGGACTTGATTTTTCAAAGCTGGAGGTTAAGCTTACACTCAATGGTGAAGTTAAACAGCATGGTGACACATCAATGCATATTTGGAATGTATATGAGCTGGTAAGCTTTATTTCAAAGGTTATTCCGCTAGAACAAGGTGATGTCGTCACAACAGGTACGCCTGAGGGTGTTAGCCCAATGAAAGATGGAGATGTGGTTGAAGTAGAAATAGAAGGTGTTGGTAAACTTGTAAACTATGTCAGAAGTATTGACACATAAAATTTGTAAGAATATAATCCTGTCTTTGACACTTTGTGCATATAAAAAGCTTGAGAATCCTTGAGTCACAAAGGATTCCAAGCTTTTATTTAATTTATAAAAGTGAGTAATTTTTTTATCTTTTTGTTTCTCTAAAAATATTTTTCATCTGACTTGTATTTACAATTTGATAGTCAGTGCGGAAGCCAAAAGTATCATGTAAATCATCGGTAAAATCCGTTCTGGTGTATGTAGGCGTGTAGCCATCCCCTTTTATTTCATGAAAGTTCATATCTTTTAGTCCATCAATTATTTCATTGCAAGTATATTTTTCCTTAAGCCTCTTTTCCAACAGTCTATAAATAATCAGCGATATAAAGCAGGTAGTAAAATGTGCTTCAATTCTGTCATCGCGGCTTAAATATACAGGTCTAGCTTTGAATTCACTTTTCATAATTCTAAAACATTCTTCAATTTCCCAACGTCGACTGTTTACTTTAATTATTTCAGAAGCATTATCTTCAAGATTTGTACACACAGCATAAAAACCATCAAAGGCCTCTTCTTTCAGTATAATTTCTGAATTAATGCTGTATATTTCTTTTTCAGCAATTTCTCCATCGGGAGTACAGCTTGTTTTTTTAATAAATCTTTTGTAATCGTTTTGGTTGCATTTTTTTAATTTCGTAGGATTGGTATCTATTGTTTTTTGTGCACGTTCTATTTGTGAATTACGGATTTTACGTTGGTAGTCTCTGCATTTGATAGAGTATGTTACAATAATTTTTTGTTCTAGACCGTTTTCGCTAATCCAGCGTTCTTTGTAAAAGGTTTTGTTTTTACCTGCTTCTTCATCGAGTTTAGAGATATCATAGGTTTTTGAATCGTTAGAAAGATGCCATACGCTTGAATCAAGAGCCCATTTTCTCAAGTGTTCTTTTAGTTTCTTAATGGATTGAGTTGTAATAAATGCTCGTTCATCCTTATCGTTAAATTTCCTGTTACTTTCAGAAGCAAGACCGGCATCAGTACATATAATAAACTTAGAAAGATCAAAATCAGATAAAATTTTCTCTTCTAACGGCTTTAATGTGAGCTGTTCATTCATGTTTCCCCTGTTAATACTAAAAGCAAGAGGAATGCCGTCTCCATCCATAAATAGTCCCATTTGAACGATTGGGTTTGGTCGATGTTCTTTTGATGGACCATATTGTTTACTTCCATCTTCCTGTTCTATTTCAAAAAAATAGTTGGTGCAGTCGTAATAAAGCACACCTGTATTTCTCTTGGAAATTTTTAAGCTATTATCGTACAAGGACGATTGTATAAAATCCGATTCCTTAGCAAGGATTTCAAGAGCTCTGTAAATTTGATGCAAATCAAAATTCGGTTGCTCAATAAACTTTGAAGAAAGCTGGTATGTAGCAAGTTTTGAAGAAGGGAAAATCACTCTGCCGTAAATCAGCCGGGAAAGTATTGAATTCAAATCAAAATTGAATTTGTACTTTTGTGATATTTCTTTGCAAATCTTATGTAACCCTAGTTGGTAGTATATTTTTTGAAGGAAAAGATAACCACCATTAAAAGAATGTTGTTCATCTTTTGCAATTACTTTAGTTGGAGAATATTTAACCATTACATCACGTGTTTCTTCTTTTTCTTTTTTGTTAAGCTCTTCAATATATTTTTTTGCCCACTTAATGGGATCTTCACCATTTAGTTTTTTTCTAATTCTGCAATAGTTCCTAATTTTTCAACAGTTTTTGTATATTGTTTTTCATAGATATATATTGTTTTTATAACATAAAGAGATGTAGCATTTTTTGACTTTGATATTTTCAATCTCATAATCAAGCCCTCCAATCCCTTATATTATATTATATTATATTACATCACGTAAAGTCACGCAACATAAAATTAAAAAATTTGACAAAAAAATAAGCCTTTTTCAAGGCTTTGCGGCTATTTGTTATATATGAAACTGTCAAAAACCCGTGAAAAATAGGGAAAATTAAAGATAAATTAAAATAATGCTTGTATTATCAGGAAATAAGTATATTATTGTAATTACATTACATTACATCACATCACATAATTTTGTATATTTTATTCTTTCATAAGTGCCATGTAAGATATATACAAGGTGTAGGAGTTTATCCAGTTATAACCAATCATATCCCATTAGAAGTGAGGCTTTGTATAACCAAGGTCTGTGTATCGACCGACACTTTTAATTGTCGACTACAATTATTCTTAATCGGATGAAGGAATTCTTGATTCCATGTGAATGAATGGTCATTCATGGGATGAGCGGGTATTAGTAATTGAAGGATATGGTCCATGTGGATAAAAGATAAGATGAAGATGCCCTCTATGTTTAGCGGCAAGAAAGGTTATTCGAGTAATTTCAAAAAAAAATGTTAGGAGTAATTATGGAGAAGAAGGAACTTATCCGTTTATCGGCGACAAAAATCATTGCAAAAAAGGGCTTTTACAAAACAAAGGTGCAAGCCATAGCAGACGATGCTGGAATCGCAGTTGGGACTGTATATATTTATTATAAAAACAAAGAAGGGATTCTAGACTATATTTTTGAGACAGAGCATAAAAATATAGTTGCATTCAGCGAAGAACTCGAGAAAAAAAATATATCTCCATTAGTTAAAATAAAAAAACTATTGAAATTTCACTTTAAAGAGTTGGAGGATAACCCGAATTTAGCAAAGGTATTAGCTCAGGAAAGTAAGGGTCCACATGATGATGAATTACAGTGGATAAAAAATGATTCTATTGGTGCATCGAAGATATTTCATAAAATGTTGGATGAATCAAAGGATAAAGGAGAAATCGGGGATATCGATACAGAGTTTTTCGGGTCGATTATTTTTTCCCTTGGAAGAGAAACAGCGTATTTGATGCAGATTAAGGGAAAAACTGACATGCAATATAACGTGTTTAAAGAGCTGGTTACATTTATTATTAACGGGATTAAGAGATAATCTTGAATAGAGAGGATTGAATAAATTTATGAAAACACTTAATTAAGATGAGATTTATATCATTACTACTAACACTATTACTGGTAGCTATGATGGCAGTACCTACAATGAGTATAGCAGCCCAACCGACAGTGAACCTCGGAACAACCTCAAGTTTTGCGGTTTTGGCTGGCACTACAATCACCAATACCGGATCGACCATAATCAATGGAGATGCTGGCGGAG
>DATCID010000091.1:0-2951 GCA_036507975.1 Ruminiclostridium sp. | reverse complement strand
TGTGTTTGTCAATATAAAAGTTTAGCATTTGGTCTCGAAAAGTTGTGCACTTGCCAACACTAAATTTACACATTTTAATAAGGGCTTCCGCCCAATCTTAATCAAGATTGAAGCCCATCTGCACAACTTTTGGAGACCTTTTGCAAAATATATAAATATAAGACCTTTTATTGATTACTTGATCTTAAAATAATTTTACGAACTTGTTCGTAGATATCTTGTTCTGACCATTCATGTTCTCCGTCTGGCTCTTCCCCGTAGATGGTTAGAATATATGTTTCAAGATCAGACGTAAGGACCCAATTCTGTGACTGGCATATTTTATAGAGCTCTTTTTTCGTTAATATCATATCCCCAGCCTCCTAATGTTTTATGCGGAGCATGGATTGTGTTAACCGATAGCTTTCTCCGCTAAATACGAGAATATAAGAGTGATGGATAAGTCTGTCTATTAGCGCTGCCGTCAGGCGATTATCCCCAAAGATAGTATTCCAATGACTGAATTCAAGATTTGAAGTAATGATCATGCTCCGCCTTTCATAACAGTCTGAAACTACCTGAAATAATAACTCCGCTGCATCCTTATGGAGAGGAACAAAGCCGACTTCGTCCAAGACAATAAGGTCAACCTTTTTCAGAGAATTTAGATATTGGTTTAATCCACCTTTTTGATTCTTATCATACAACAAATTAGCTAGTCCAGCTGCTGTATAGAAGCGTACATTTTTACCGGACTGGCATGCTTTTAAAGCTATTGCACCTCCTAGGTGACTTTTACCAGTGCCCACAGCACCCATCAAAATTAAATTTTCTTTTTTATCCACAAATGAAAAGTTCTCAATGGATTCTTTGGTGATATCTTGCGGTATGTCGATATTTGGTGTCCAAATGAAGTCATCTAAGGTTTTAATTACCGTAAATGCGGCAGCCTTAACCATACGGTTGATGCGATTCGTTTCTCTCTCTCTTAATTCTATTTTAAGTAAATCAGAAATGTACTGCTCTTTACTTTGAAATTCAACTGTTTGCCATTCCTTTGATAGACCGCCTAATTTCAGTGCTTTCATGTCATTTTCAATAGAACTATACATGTAGTTCACCTCCTGTTAAGTTATCGTAGGAGGATAGATTGGGGCTATAGTTTAGCTTTGGAGTTTGTACACTTAATTCAAGTGGCTCAGGATTATTTGACTTTTGGGAAAGAGTATAGTAACACTGCCGTAGGCTTTCGATATCAGTTCTACCATAACTTGCAGCTAATGTGAGTACATTATCACACATGTCTGTATTGTTATCACTTACAATCTCCATCAAAAGCATCAATGACGATTTTCGCGCAGTGGCTTCTATAGATTTTAAATGGGCCTGCCAAAGTATTGGTAACTGGTTGAAAAAACGAGTATGCTCAACTGCACCAGGTTTCTTACAAAGAAGAGACACATACTGCTTCCAATCTGTAACCTCTTCACCGCGATGATAGCTTCTGCCATAAACTTTTAATAAGGAATGTTCAAAGTAGATTTCAATCTTGTCAAAGTAAATTTTCACTTGCACATTTTGTCCTGCTAACTCAGGAGATACACCATATTTATTATTATCAATAGCAATGTATCCATAATTGTTGACACGTGATGTTTCATAACGAAATACATGATATTCATGAGGTGGAAGCACTAATAGCTTGGCTTGCTCCTCTTCAAAAAGATCATTAATTAGCCTACTATGCTTGTAGTGGGTACGGTTACCATCATCCTCACACAATTCCCATAAATTATTGTTAAATACTTCAAAATCTTCAATAATTGGTACTGGAACAAAGAAGTTACGTCTGCTATAACCCACTTTATTTTCAACATTTCCCTTTTCATTACCAGATGCTGGATTGCAAAACTCAGCTATGAAACGATAGTGAAGCATAAATCTGGAGAAACCATCAGACAACTCTCGTTTTCCACCAGTTAATATTTTGGCTACGGCTGTTGTCATGTTATCAGCCTTTATGCGGCTTGGGACACCGCCTATGTAATTGAAGATACACTTCATTCCCTCAAGCAGACATTCTTGATTTTGACCTTTGAAAACTTGCGTAAATCCCTTATTCGAGTAAGGGAAAGTAATGGTTAATGCAAAAGCCATTTTATCTAGACCTTGTGCATCAATATATTTAAAGGTTCCAAAATCAATTTGAGCATGAGCCATATTTTGTGCTAATGGAAGAAAACCTTCGGTACTTTGTTTCATTAAAAACTTCTTTTTGCGTACATATTTTTTTATACTGCTATAACTACCTTGGAATTGATGTTCCTTTTTTAAGCGATTATAGATGCGCGTTACTGTGTGTCGTTGTTTTCTTGGTTGTCTCGTATCATCTTCCAACCATTGATTGATAGTATAAATATAATCCTTTAACACTGGATAATTATCAGGATCAACATTAGGCAAATGATCTTCGTTCCAGTTGTCCATGTAAGCGTACTTTTGCACAGTTTGAAAGCTTAATTCAGTTATCTTTGCAATTTCACGTAAAGACTTTTCTTCATTTTCATAGAGATGTTTGATATACTTTTTTTGAGTCATGTTTATCACCTTTCTTTATTACCTTTCTATAAGATTGGGCATCTTAAAGGTAACTTATTTAGTAGGTGTTGACAATGGCTCTTTACTCTAAACCATGCTACTGCACTGCACAACTTTTGGGGGACCAAATGCTATACTTTTATTATACCAAACACATACATTGCAAGTATTGAAATAATATTAATTGGGGCTAATACTTAAGTGTTAAATACTATAAATTTTTATATAATAAATTAATATTTACAGGTTTCAAGTATTATTAGATTAAATGAAAGGAGTTATAGAAATGAGTGATCACCAAGCGGTTGAGCAAATGTTGGGTTATCTATACCATGTTGGATGAGTAAACTAGGTCACTATGGTTTAGAAATATA
>DATCID010000090.1:0-2438 GCA_036507975.1 Ruminiclostridium sp. | reverse complement strand
AGATTGTTCAAGTGCTTTTCGTTTCATTTCAGTATCAGCCCTAGCATAAATTTCTGTTGTACCAATATTTGAGTGTCCAAGGAAATCTCTAATATAAATAAGGTTTACTCCTGCTTGAAGAAGGTGCATAGCTTTGCTATGCCGAAAAACATGTGGTGTCACTGCAAAATCTATACAGAAATCTTTATTATTTTTTGCCTCCTCAAGATATTTACTTATAACATATGATACGCCCCATCTAGATAGTTTCTTATGTTGCTGATTATAAAATATTGAAAGATCAGTTCCCGAAGTTCCAGAGTGATTTTTTTGCTCTGATTGATATGATTCTAACAGCTTTTTGGTATTTCCCATAATAGGCACCTGCCTTGTTTTATCACCTTTTCCGTGAAGCGTTATAACTGCAGGAGATGTTAATCTCACATCCTTCCATCTTAGATCTATTAATTCTTGAACCCTTGCACCTGTATCGTAAAGTACGACTAATAACATTAAATTTCTTCTCCCTTCTACCATATTAATATCTGGTTGTTGCAGAAGAATCTTTAATTCATTAGCTGTGAGATATGGTATCATTGGCTTTGATTTCTTTTTCATTTGTATATCTAGAATCTTTTTTAACTCAAAAATATTCTCTG
This sequence comes from Ruminiclostridium sp., assembly GCA_036507975.1. Lineage (GTDB taxonomy): Bacteria > Bacillota > Clostridia > Acetivibrionales > DSM-1351 > Ruminiclostridium. The sequence continues at coordinate 1,800 of DATCID010000090.1, read as the reverse complement.
GACTTTCCTTTTGCACATATCGAAAAAATGCATGAAGTGCTGCCAGACGCTGATTTCTTGTGGCAATAGAGCATTGCCGTATTTCTTCAATCCAATTTAGAAAATCTATAACCAGATTTCTAGTTATCATTGAAAGGGTTATATTTTCAATGCGTATTTTTTTATCCGATTCACAGAAGCTTAGAAACAGTTTAAATGCGTCCCGATACGACGCTATAGTATTAACACTGACATTTCTTTGTCCCGGTAGATAAAGAGAAAGAAATTCCGACAGGTATTTGGGGAAATCATTTTTTTTCATTAGAGACACCTATTTCCGGAATCAAATTTCGAAAAGCAGCTTCAGTACGTTGTATAATATCTGGGTACAAATCAGCAGTTAACCTTAAATAGTACTGTGTCGCCCTAAAATCTGAATGACCTAAATAGGTTGACAAATAAGGCATAAGATTTGTTAGCTCCTTACCTGATAGGACCCATTTTTTTAAGCAATGAACACAATATGTGTGACGAAAGTCATGAACTCTAGGCCCTTTACCGCAATGTGAAATATCTGCTTTCCATAAATAATCCCGAAACCTTCGGTAAATAGTACTTTTATCGATCAGTACCCCACTCAATAAACTACTGAAATAATAGGCATCTTTATCACTTGATGTATGCATTGTTTTTTCGAAAGCTTTACATCTGATAATAAGGCTTGGAGCAATTGGAATAATTCTATCTTTATTATTTTTTGCATGCAGAATTGTAATAGTACCTGCTTCTATGTCTACATCTTTGCACCTTATATTCAAGGCTTCTGAAAGGCGAAGCCCGCTCCCATATAGCAAACGGAATAAAAGTGGATCAATCAAATGTCGGTTACTGTTAATGTTAGAAGGATATGTATCGATTTCGGAAAAGATACGTTTTAGCTCTTGTTCCGAAAAAATATATGGTACAAATGAGGATTGTTTTCTTGGCGAAGATATTTTTAAGCATGCATAAGCAACTAATCCCTGCCTTTGTAAAAACTTAGCAAAACTGAACATGATTTTTTCTTTAGTATAATGCGTTGATTTTTTTTCATAATCTACTCCGTAGCAGAAAGCTTCCACCAACTCTTTACTCAAGTTATCCTCTACGTATCCATTACTATAGCAATAATCATCAAATCGTTCCAACCATCTTCCCTGGGATTTATATTTAAATCCAACCATATGCATTTCAAGTAGAAACAACTTTATAAATTCAGCAAATTGACTTTTCAATTGGTATTCACTTTTCATATTTGAATACCTCATCTGGATCTATTATACATTTGCGAAGACCCTCCATATCAATTTTCAAATAAATACTGGTTGTCTGTATATTTTGATGACCCAACACCTCGGAAATGACTGGAAGTGGGGTATTGTTGTCAAGCATGGCACGGGCAAGGGTACTTCTAAGAGAATGTAGTCCACATGTACGATCATGTGGTATTTCTATTCCTGCTTTGCTCATATATCTATGTAGGGAATGCTGTAGGCAATCGTTTTGGCCGAAGGCATCGTATGGAGCACGGTGTCTGATAAATAGGATATCTGATGATGTCTCAGGACGTCCATTTTTAAGATAATCTATGATTGCCCATCCTACATCTTCAAGGATTGGAAGTTCTAGTGGTTGTTTTGTTTTCTGCATAATAATTGATATTTTTTTTAGATTCCAATTTAGATTGGATAATCTTAAGGATCTGATATCGCTGACACGAAGCCCTAAACGGACTACAGTCAAAAGAATTGCATAGTCTCTTTTTCCTGTAGGATTGCCTCT